>JAJFHC010000059.1 GCA_021775835.1 Hyphomicrobiales bacterium
TGAGCGAAAGCGTCGATGCAAGAGCGATAAATCCATCGCAAGTAAGCCGAGCACGGGCAAGGCCCGCCCGAAACTCCAATATCGCCTGCGCTGTATAAATCACCTCCCGACATTGCACCGACTTTTGCAACACAATCGGCATAAAGCGGATGCAGTGTCGGAAATGTTATATGGGCCCGGGAGATGGGAATTCCGGCGGCATAAAGTTGTTCGCAGCAACCCGATAACAGATCCTCGAGGGAGGTAGCGCCCAAAGCACCTGCCATGAGCCAGGAAGCGATTGAATCGATCAGGGCAATGGAGTTCGAAGTGTCCGGGGTCGAAACGGCGGGAAATTTCTGCATCGCACGAGCCTTCGGTGTCTTTTTCTCTGAGCTCTCGATATCGACCGTGAACCGCGCTGAACATACGTTTCGCGCATTGCAAATGTAAAGGCCCGGAGCGTGGGCTGAACGCTCCGGGCCAACAGCTCCTTTGAGGGGAGGAGCATCACCTGACACCATTGTGGTGGGTGGGCACCGATCGGTTTGGGCGGTGATCGGGCTTGATGTCAGATGTGAAAATCTATCTCTTCGTTTAGTCAGGGCATCATGTGACACGGCGCCGTTTCACTATGTGACCGGTATAGGCATTTACCCAGATCTTGAAAATTCGGCCGTGCCTGTGCGCTCTCACATTGTACTCCGGCCCTTTCCGGCGAAGACGATGGAATCCGTGATATCCATTTTGTTCGAGTGTGCGCAGAACCTTCCAGCGGGGAAGAGCGTGGTCCGTTTCGTCGAAGGCGGTGTCATGATAGCTGTGGGACAAGAAACTCCCGAAACCGATGTTCAAGCCCAGTCCAGCCGCTTGAACCGAGGGCTGCATGGTGATCATCGCGATGGTGATCACTCCGGCCGCGACAATCGGTTTGTTCATTTTCGTCCGTCTCCTTCATGTCTCGCTCCCCACCATGGAATGCGCTGACTGTTTTCGATGTCACACGGTTCAATCTCTGCTGTCCCGTCTGATCGCTCCTGGGTGCCTGAAAGAACTGAATTTGAAGGCCGGGAAGATCAGAACGATACTGACTTGGCGAGGGATCAAAAGCATTGCAAGGGGTGCGGTTGTGATTGCCTGCACTCTCCTTCCGGTTTTACATTTCCAGTGGAAAGAACAGGTTCTGATATCTGATCCTCATTTAGGTGAAGAGCCTCGTAAGGTTTTGAAATATATGAAATAAGAAATTGGACCTTGAAGGGTCTGTCGGCGAATTGTTGTGCCGTGAATTCTGCGTCAATTCTGCGTCTATTTGACAACAGGTCGTTTGGTTGTGGCGTCGAAGACGAGTCTTCGTCGATTTGACAATGTCGACGCTATTCCGTATGTTCTTGTTATGTTCCGATCAGTGGGGTGCAAACATCCACTGTGTTTAAAGCGCGACGTTTCCGTCGCGTCTGATATTTCACCCAAATTCAGAGATTGTCATGATCGTGATTGCGCCCGCGCACTTGCGCGATGTGTCGTTCGTGACCGCCAACATGCGCGAGCAGGATCGGCGCGAGCTGTTTTGTCAGTGGTCTGACAAAAATACGGAGACTTTCGCCAGAACCGTTGTCGATTGTACGCCACATCATCGCTATGCCGCCTTTGAAAACGGCAACCCCGTGGCTGTCTTCGGTGTCACCTATCAGCATCCGGGACTTTGGGGGGGCTGGGCATATGGCACCAGACACATGCGCCGCGCCGTGCCGACCGTCACCCGTTATGTCTGCAATGTACTGGGTCCGAAGCTTTTTGCCTCTGGCGCAAATCGCGTTGAGGTCCGAACCCTCGTTGATCACGACATTGCGCACCGCTGGCTTGAGTGTCTTGGCGCAGTGCGGGAATGCGTGATGCCGGAATACGGCAAGAACGGCGAGACCTTCGTGCTCTACGCATGGCGCCGCAGCGATCTTCGTATCCCCCTCAATGCTTATTCAAGAAGGAAAGAACGTTCCATGTGCCTGTCCACGCCAAAAGCTCCCGCACCGCCGCCACCGCCGCCGGCTACTGCCGAAGAGGACCCCGAGATTCGCGTTCGCCAAGAGGCTGAACGACGGCGATTGCGCAAGGCGCAAGGCCGTGCATCAACCAATCTCACCAGTGGGTTGGGCGTATCGTCGAGTGATCTCTCGACACGCAAAACGCTTCTTGGCGACTGATGACCAAACTTGAAAGGTGTCGACATGCCTATTGTTGACGATCTGATTGCCAGGGCCGACTTGCTTGCTGTTGAACGTTCATCGTTCGAGAAGGTCTGGCGCGATATTGCTGCTGTCGTCATGCCGTCGGCACCTGACTTCGACGGGAACTTCAGCGTTTCCGATTCAGACTTTGCAGTCAAGCCGCGCAGCGCGGAGCGCACCTCCAGGGTCTATGACTCAACCGGCATCTGGGCCGGCGATCGGTTGGCGGCTGGTCTTGAAAGTCTTGTCACGCCTCAGTCGGAGTCCTGGCACGGGCTGCGCCTGGATGATCCTCTTGCACCGGAACCCAGTGACGAAGAAGCTGAATGGCTCGACCGGGTTCGCGATTACCTGTTTGCTGTGCGCTATGACGCCCGTTCGGGGTTCCTGGAATCCAACCAACAGGCTTTGCGCAGTGCCGTCAATCTTGGCACCGGCCTCATGTTCGTCGACGAAGGTTTCGGCACGTCACCTGTGCGCTACCGGCCGATGCCACTGTCGGAATGTTATCTGGGGATCGATCATTATGGCCGTGTCGATACGGTCTACCGCCGCTTCGCCCTGACAGCGCGCCAGGCACGTCAGCGTTTCGGTAATGACTTAAGTGCCAAAGTTACGGAAGCTGCTCTCAGCGAAAAGGAGAAGGACAAACGTTTCTCCTTTCTCCATGTGGTCCAGCCACGCGAAGAGGCGCCGTCGAAGAAGGCCCCCAACCGAACAGCACCTTTTGCATCTTACTATGTCGAAATAGACGAACGGAAATTGGTCGTCGAAGGTGGCTTTTTCGACTTTCCCTATATTGATTACCGCTGGAGCCCACATCCCGGACAGGCCTATGGCGAAGGACCGGTCATGCAGGCGCTGGCAGACATCAAGACCTTGAACGCCATGTCGAAGACGGCGCTGCGGGCCGGCCAACAGGCGGTGGACCCGCCACTTGCCATTGCCGATGACGGCGTCATAAACCGGCCTAACCTTAATGCCCGGGCGGTCAACTATGGTGCCGTCGACCAGAACGGCCGGCTAAAAATCCAACCGATCATCACCGCGCGCAGTCCAGATTTGGCGGAAAAAATCATGGATCAGCGCCGCGAGGCGGTGCGCGAAACATTGTATGTGAACCTGTTTCAGGTTTTGCTCCGGAACCCAAATATGACCGCCACGGAGGCCATGATCCGGGCCAACGAGAAGGGTCAGCTTCTGGGCCCGGCCGGTGCCCGCATCCAGAACGGCCTTGCGCGTCTGATCGATCGAGAGGTAGGCATCCTTCAACGAAAGGGTCACTTTGCCCCGCCAAGCGCATTGGTGCCGCCAGAGACCATGTTGAACCGTTCATTCGCGGCAAAATTTACCTCGCCGCTGGACCGGCTGCGTCGTTCCAATGAATTGGTGGGCGTTCAGCAGACCTTGGAGATTGCCGCGCGCATCGGCCAGGTCGACCCATCGGTCTATGACAATCTAGACGGCGACGAGGCCCTTCGTCTGGCCGCCGACATCAATGGCGCGCCGCGCCGCATCCTGCGCCGTGTCGAAGAACGCGACGAACTGCGTCAGGGCCGCGAGCAACTGGCGCAGGCTCAGACGACAGCCGACCTGACCCAAAAATTTGCCGGTGCAGCCAAAGATGGTCTGCCGGTGTTCGAAGCCCTGGGAGCCTCGGCTCCTCAATCCCTGGAGGCGCTCGGTGAACTGGCATCATCTTAGCACATCCTTCGGACCCGGCCTGCGCCGTCGTCTCCAGGCTAGACTTAGTCTGGGCAAGGCCTACCGTCGTCTCTTCTCGGGCCACGGTTCCAAAGCCGATGCCGAGGTCGTGCTGGCGGATTTGGCCAACGTGACCGGATTCTATCGCGTCACCGAACCGGGTGCCGGCACGCTCGATTACCAGGAGGGTAAGCGTGCGGTCTACGGCCGCATCTTCCGCTTTCTACGCATGGGCGCTGACGAAACCGCAAACCTCGAGGAAGCCGCCCGTTCCGAAGCCCTGGCCGACGCACGCGAAGGCGAGTTCTGACCACAGGCCCATAACATTTGTCGTCCTCGGGCACGATCCGGGGACCCCTGCCGTTTCTTCGGCCGGTAGATCAAACTGCATGGGCGAACAGTCCCGCAGACAAAAACCCCATAGCGAACCATTCAAAAGGCCTGGCGGTCAGACGCCAGGCCTTTTGCATTTCGAATACTTCATTCACCAGTATCTGGAGTCCGGCATGGCCAGAATCACCCATGAAGACGTCTTCGGCTTCGGGCGAAGTCCGATCGAGGATCGCTTCGACCCGGCCTTCATTCATCCGGCCCGAGCGGCCAAGGCCAATGCAACTTTTCTGGCTGGCGATGGTCTCGGTTCCCTGTTTCCGTCGAACGGGCGCAACAACGTTGCTGGCTTAGGTGCCGAGCTGACCACTGGACATGACACCAATCCGGTCAATGGCTTTCGTCTCGATACATTGAACATGCTGGGTGACCTGCGTAACGCGGTCCGGGAAGAAGCTCCGTCCGGTCAAGCCGCTGTTTTTCACAAGGCAGCGACATCAATCATTGCTGAACGCCTGTCGGAGTTCCCCGAACCGGAACGCGCCAAGGTTGCCGCGGAGTTTATGGCCCGACGCGAAGATCTGGCCCGAGAGGCTGAGTTTGATGATCGGTTTGCGCAGAGGCGGGATCATGTCAACGCCTATGTGGGGCAGGGCGACAAGATCAGTGCCATGGCAGGGGACGATCCGGTGGGGTCGGCCCATGAGCGCCGTCGGCTCCTGGACAACATCGAGCAGGACAAAAGTCTCACCGAACAGACCAGACACATTCTCAAGGCCAATGTGGGCCAGAAGCTCTTGTTTGCCCAATACGAGGCCCTTGAGGCAGCGGACCCGGACGCCGCTCTAGAAGAGATCAACCGTGCCCTCGGCCGTGGCGAGCCAGGTGATGGGCGCACTGAGGGCAGGGAGGGAAAGGACACTGCCGGTTCACAGAAGTCGCCCGATCCCGGGCAATTCGGCGTTCACCTAGACTTGAAGGACCTTGCCCCCGAACAGTTGCGTTTCCTGAAATCCCGGGCACAAGGCGTGGTTGCCCGCGACGGGCTAGACAGCCAGATCAAACGTCATGGCGAGTTATCGAGCCAGATTGCTGCGGGCAAAGCGAGCCTCACCGACATCGATACAGCCGACATACCGCCCGACATGAAAGCGGATCTGGGCAATCGGTTCACGATTGCGCTGGAAGAGACTGAAACCGCGAGTCTGGCGGTTGAACGTTACGCCGATCCAAACCGAACTTTTGACCCCGATAGCGCTGAAGATCGCAAACTGGTTGCCGATGCAATCCGTGGATTGAGTATTGATCTGGAAGCGGCAACCCGCGGCGATCAAAAGGAACTCGCAACGCTGGCAGCGGTCGTCAACCGCACCCGCATCCTGCCCGATAATGTCCGTGTTGTGTTCGAGACCCTGCATGCCCAGGGCGTGTCCAATGCGGCGAGTTATCTCGAACTGGGCCGAGGCCCCGATGAAGCGGGCAGTAACGCTTCGCCATCAGACACCACGAAGCGACTGTTCCTGTCCAAAGACGCGCCGCACAGGCTGATTGACGCCCACAGCATGCTTGCGGGTCAACCCGCAGATCAGAAGTCGGGGTTGGCCGAAATCGTCACGGCCTTGTTTGCGTCGGGCCTTCCGACACGAGAAATTGACACCTATCTCGCCGACGTAGACGCCGAAGTTCGCCGCAGGTCCCAAGTCGCGGGGACTGGACCCTTGTCCACGTCACGCTCTGTTTTGATGAGCAGCGCATCGGCAATCGCCTCACAGAGGGCCACCGCATCAAAACAGGTGAATGAAGCGGAGGCATTCGAGGAAGTCACACGGCGACTCGAAGAGGCGCAATCGGGAGTCCTGAGCACCAACGAGGATACTGACAAGACCGAAACACTCGGCGCTGAAGACGATTCGGCCACACCCGATAAAAACAACTTTGGAAATGTAAGGGCCGTTGACCTTACGGACCAACAGATCATCGACCTGTTCGCTCTTTCTGAAGAGCAATTGGATGAAATCCTCAATGAAGTGGACAAATCCGAGCTTGCCGGTTGGTTGCGCCGTGTCCGGGCAATCAATGAGCCCGAGGGCCTGCAGTCGAACTATATCCGTAATCTTATCAAAGACATCAATGAAACTTTTGTCGGCAACGTCCACACCCGCCGTCTTCTGATTTCCTGGGTCGAAAAGGTTACCGACAGGAAGGAACACCTCGCTGAGAGCCACCCGGGGCTGGTCACGGACGAAGCGCTCAAGCGCATCAAGACGTCGGAACAACAATCCGCCCCCATCTTTTTTGCACTTGATCTGATTACTGAGTTCATTCCTGTCGTCGGTGAGGTCAAGGCCGCTGTCCGTGTGGTTTCCGCCATCGACGCCCTGCGCGAGGCCCGCAACACCGGTGATACGGAAGCGATAAAGCAAGCCGGAACCCAACTGGCCGAGGCGCTCTTGGATGTGGTGCCGGGACCCAATCTCAAAAAATTCCTGAAACCCGTTCGCGCGCTCGCCGACAGATTGGGCTTGTCAAAGCCGTTGAAAGACGGACTGGACAGGAAGATCAGCGAAGGAGACACGCCACGGCGAATAGAAGGTGACGGCGATGAGGCCTTAACTGGAGAACGGCTTCATGGTCCACAAGACAAGGCGCCAGGGAAGAGTAATCATTCCAAAGACCGACCGGCAGATCCAGACTATGCACGCCTTGAACCGGAGGAATTTGAACGAAACGTTGGGCAAATCGTTCGGGATTTCGACTATGAAAATTTGTTTCCAAAAAAAACAAAGAAAGCTTCTTCAGATTTTCGGGGAAACCTAGAGCTCACCCATGAAGATTATCAGGCACATCATGTTGTTCCGTTTACCTTCAGAAATCATGAACTGATTGACGAAACAGAATTCGACATTAATGCATTCGAGAATGGCATGGCACTGCCTAATGCCAATGACAAAAGAATAAAATCAAGTGTCCACCGTGGATCTCATCCAGATTACAGTATCGCAGTTGGAAAGACTTTTGATCGGATCGCAGGTATGAAAATATCTAAGCAGCACAAACGCCAGTTAATTGCCGAGACAATTATTCGTGCGAAATATCATCTTGCCAGAGGGCATCCACCCCTAAGAAAAATGGATGGCGGAACCAAAGAGGCGTGGTTCGACGTTTTCGAAAGGATAAAACCGTGATTTTAGACACAATACAGACAGACAGCGAACAGATCCAACGCGACGTGCAGCGTATCAAGCGACTGCTTGAAAGCGAGGCGTTTTTCGGCGGGCTACAGAAACATCCGTCGCCGCTGTCACCACAATGGGAGCCGTTTACCGTCACGGATCCAATACTCGCCATGAGCATGATCTATTCTCAACAGTATTGGGGTCAGCCCGAGCCATGGCCATACCAGTATTTCTGCGGGGAACTTGCAAGTGCAACAGGTCGCATCGCATACGTATTGGTTGACAAAGACCGCTATGAGAGGGCGAACGAAATCCTCTACGAGGTAATAGACCCATTTCTTGATGAGGTAACTGCACTCATAGAGGCAAAGTTCAATCCCACGAACATTCCGGACTCGGTCGTTGGCGTTTCGGACATCAGAGACATCAATCTTGATAAAACTGAAGACAAGGGTGTGGACCTAATGACCGAAAACGCCGCTGCCTTTTTATGGGAAACTCTGCAAGCGGTTTACCTGATTGGTTTGGACGACGCTCCCTTTCATGCGCGTGTGCTGGAAGCGTTTGAGGCCGGTGGCTTGCCTTGTGGGTGGGTTGGCCCGGTTTGGGAAGAAGGCGGCGATCCCGAAAAAAGCGTGCGAATGTTCCATCTTGGTGGCGTCGACAAACGTTAGAATTGGAGGCATATTCCAACGTTCTCCTTCCCCCGTTTGGGAAGCGTATTCCTCTCTCAACATTGGGCACCTCGTATCCGCAATGTCGACAAACAAAACGCAATGACAGTTGGCGTACGATACCCGCTGTAATTGGTGGAGTCTTGGACCGAGCTTGGCCATGCGCGGAGCGTTTTCCTGCCCTGTTCCCGAATTGTCGCTCGTGGAAAAGAATGCAGACCATGACACTTAACGCCTGTCGTCTTTGCCTTGATCCGAATATCTCCTGCCATATCGGCGACCAGTCGCCTTGACACTGCGGGGAACGCAACCCCACTGTCATCATCCCGATAGAGAGCCAGCTAAACGGCCCGCCGTCGAACGACGGGCCTTTCACATTTCGCTCGTCCCGTCACATGCTCTCGGAGGCCTGCATGGCCAGAATCACCCACGAAGACGTCTTCGGTTTCGGACAGACGCCGGCGGACGATCGTTTCGACCCAGTCTTCAGTCATCCTGTCCGAGGGGCTGAGGCCGGTGCAACCTTTCTGGTTGGCGATGAAATTGGTTTGCTGTTCCATGCGAACTGGCGCAACGATTTCGGCTCCAGCCCACCTGGCAACCGCATGCCGATATTGCCCTGATTGGGTTTGATCTGAGTCGCAATGCATCGGCGAAATTGTAGCTTCTCGACAAAAGGAGTCCGTTCTAGCCGTTGATAGGATTTTACTCCTCACCACAGCCCTGTCCGGCAACAATTGAGAGATTGAGGGAGTATTATCAACAGCTTGGCATTGCTTGGAGATGTCGAATGGAACTCGCTAAGCTATTGGTATTATGGAATAGTTCGGTTGACATTCGATCGAGCGTTCTAAAAATGGCGCCGACGGAGTAACGGATCAGGGGGCAGACTGTGTATTTGGTTGTCTTTGAATTGTCCGAACGATTCGACCACGACATCGATGCTGCACGGGTTTCGCTCAGTTAACCTGTTCAAATGGTCCTCATCCACTTGATTTTCCCCAGTGACGAACGGTATACCTTGCCGCGCTCTGAGATCAGTTGGCCGGTAATGTGGGTCGGGCGTTGAAACGGCTGATCTGCATACCAATGTATAGGCAAATGCGTTCGCCGAAGGGCGACCGGCCACATGGCAACGGAAATATGTCCGAGCGTCGGTCTGCAATGTGGGACTTTTACTTTTGAGCGCAGATTTTGGGGAAATGGGCCATGTCCTAACAGCGGGAAAACTTCTTTCATAAGAAGATGAGTTCTTTGTTTTCGCGCAAGCGGAACACATTTCGTCCGTGACAATGTGGTGTGCTGACAAACAGGTATCGATCAAACTAACTGGGATAACGTCCCTTGCTGAATACTTTCATTTTTGTGGCCTTCCTGTCATCGGTAATCCTGACGTTTATGTTTGCCGGGATCGTACTGCTGTTGCGTGCACGCAGGAAGCGCCGGGACAAGGCGCGGGGCTGGGACAACCCGCAGTTCGAACCGGGTAAAGGCGGCGGACGTTTTGAGCCGAGTCTTGCAGGGGGAGAACCGGCACTTGATTTCGAGCCTGGATTTGACTCCCGGCCCTCCTTTGTGGCCAAGCGCCAGCCAGTGAAGACCGACCACGAAGTGCGACCGTCTCAACCTCTGCAGCGCAGTGGAGGCAAGACGGTGGTTCGGGGACTTAGAGATTACTTGCGGCCTGTGGGAGGCCGGCCGGGCACCATGACTGCCGACCAGCATGAGGATGTGCAGGTCCTGCTAGGAAAGGTTCCGCCCGACTGGATGTCGCGTCAACAAGCGGATCTTTTGCTGAGTGCCCGCGATTACGCGTCCGCAGTCATCCGCAGTCTGCTCGGTGTCGAGGACGGGCCGCACGATGAGCCCCTGGTCGAGCGGCGCCTGACGCTGGCCGTAATCGCCGATCCGGAAATCCGAGACTATGTTGCGGAGTGGGCCGAATATGCCGCCATGAACGAACACACCGGTTCGTTGGCCAACCCACCTCATGACGGCGCTTTTGAAATTGTCGAAGGTCTGGCGACCAAGTTGCTGCTGGCAGAAGGCTATGAAATTAATTAGCAATGCGACAGTGGCGTGATGGCAAACAGACGTCGAAGTGACAGCGGTTTCGATCCGGTTCGCACCAGCAAGTTTCTCAGTCTCGTTCTGCGTCACCGGCCGGAAACAGTTGGGTTATATTGGGAGCAGAGGGCTGGGTTGCCATCGATGACTTGCTGGTTGCCCTGGCACTTAACCGCCGGACTTTGAGCCGCGAGCAACTTGACCTGGTGGTGGAGAACAACAACAAGAAGCGTTTCGCTTATGACGAGGCTGGCACACATATTCGCGCGGTACAAGGACACAGCCAGCCGGTCGATCTTGGCTATCCGGCCCAAATTCCGCTCAGCATCCTTTACCACGGAACGGTAGAGAAATTTCTGGCCGCCATCCGGGATGAAGGATTGCTCCCCGGAAGCCGTCGTCATGTTCACCTTAGTCAGGACCTAAGTACTGCAAGGACGGTCGGCGAGCGTCGAGGCAAACCGGTAAATCTCACGGTACTGTCCGACGCAATGCATCAAGACGGTCACGTGTTTTATTGCGCCGAAAATGGAGTTTGGCTGACTGATGTTGTTCCGCCGGCTTATCTGAAATTTGATCAGTAGATGTTGGCCAAAGCATAAGGTCTATTGACTGTAGGTCGAGAAGACCGCAATTCCAGGATCTACTCCACGGCGTTAACCCCAACATCGGGTTTGTCCATTGATCTTCACCACCACATGGTAGTTTAATGACAATCAGGGTGTGCGGGAAAAGGTAACATGAGTACGGGATTTTCGGTGGTGTTCAGGGTTTTTTTCAGTGCTTTTGTACTGACGAGTTCCGTACTGCTCGATGCCATGTATGCTGACGCGACGGCAGGTTACCGTGGCTTTACCGACCGGCACATGACACATTACATTCGTACATCGAGACGTACGATTACGATTGATCATGGCCTCGGTGGGCATGTGCAAGGGACCGTTCGTAATCTCGTTCACATCATTGATCGCCGGAAACGGGTTGTGATCAACGGCCCATGTCAGAGTGCATGCACGTTGTTCTTGTCACTCGGGTCAAAACACGTGTGTATTACAAGGCGCGCCGAATTGTGGTTTCATCAGGCAACCTATAGCTCCGGTAGGCGTTCCAAATACTGGACCGGGGCAATGATGAAGCTTTACCCGCGAAAAATCCGCCGATATCTGAAGAGACGCGGAGGTTTGCGCCGCAAGTGGATTGTGCTCAAGGGTAAGCGCCTGCGCAGGCTATTCCCTCACACTTGCTGAATTAGAGGACGACGGGTGAGCTGAGCAGTTGCTGACTCTGTCGCCTTAGTAACAAGTTCAAGTCGCACGGCCATCCCATCGGGATGGCCTTTTGCATTTTGGTTGTCTTCACAACAACACCAAAACTGAAAGGAGTGTGTCCATGGGACAGCTTTCAGAAGTCGCTGTTTTCAACATGGCGCTCGATTTGCTCGATGAAGGACCTGTAACGTCACCAACCGATGATACAAGGCCGGCCCGTTTGCTGGCGAGGAACTATGCACAAACCCGAGACGAGGTCCTGCGGGCACATCCCTGGAACTTTGCCTTGAAGAGGACCACATTGCCGGCGTTGACCGAAAAACCGGCGTTCGGCTGGCAAAGGGCCTTCGAACTACCGACGGACTGCTTGCGAGTCATGCCTCTGACAGAAGGCGGTTCGTTGGACGGGGTGCCGATTGCCCATGAAATTGAAGGCCGGCGTCTGTTGAGTGATGCCTCTGCACCGTTGCGCCTGCGTTACGTGTATCGAGTACTCAATCCCGGTGATTTTGATCCCCTTTTCGCAAGGGCCATCAGCGCCAGGTTGGCAGTCTATGTGGGGCATGTCATTACCGGAAAACAGGGTTATGTCGAGCGCATCAGCGGGCTTTACCGTGACGTCCTTCTCGAGGCCCGCCGCATAGATGCGCTTGAGGGCACACCGCAGATGCCACTGGGTGAAAACTGGATCGAGGCTCGCTACTGATGACCAGTTATCCCATACAATCGACGTTTTCCCGTGGAGAGTTGAGTCCAAGACTTCATGCCCGGGTCGATCTTGAGCATTACAAGCTGGGGCTGTCAGAATGCCTCAACTGGTTCATTCTACCTCAGGGCGGACTGCGTCGCCGATCAGGATCACGATACATAAGCGATGTGAAGGATCACCAGAAAATGACCCGGCTTCTGGCCTTCATTTTTTCCACCGAACAAGCCTACATGCTTGAATTCGGTGAGGGCTATTTTCGTGTTTTTGCAAATGGCGGCGTCGTCGAAGGTACCCCCGGGGTTCCCGTTGAAGTAGCCACGCCGTACACCTCTAGCGACGTGCTCGACATTCACTTCACCCAGTCCGCTGATGTACTGTACCTGGTGCATTCAAAACATCCGCCACAAAAAATCGAACGGACTGGACACACCGCATGGTCGATAACAGAAATTGACTTCAAAGACGGGCCGTATCTCCCTCAAAATGACGGCGACACAACACTGACACCATCCGCAACCAGCGGTTCCATGACATTGACTGCCAGTGCTGTCATCGGCATCAATAAGGGTCAGGGCTTCCTGGCGAACGATGTCGGCCGAAAGGTCAGATACCAGGCCTCAAACGGGCATTGGCACAATCTGAAGATAACCGCGGTCGCCGATGCGACGCATGTTACAGCGGACTATGTCGGCGGGATTGATACCACCGCCACACCCTCCGTGGAACTTACCACCCTCCCAAATACTAATGCGCGAAAGCAGTGGCGCCTTGGGGCCTGGAGCGTGACAACGGGGTACCCTGCTCGCATTGCGTTCTATGAAGAACGCCTGACGTTTGCGCGCACCGATCATCAGCCACAAACATTGTGGTTTTCCGTGTCGGGCGACTTCGAAAACCAACAACCCGGCGCCAATGATGACGACGCCATCACGCTGACCATACTGGCCGGTCAGGTCAATGAAATTCAGTGGATTGCTGAAGCGAAGGCATTACAGATCGGCACGACCGGTGCGACTCGAACAATCAATGCCCCGAATTCAGAGAAACCGCTGACGCCAGATAACCTGAAACAAATTCGCCACACGACATTCGGTACTGAACCAATTCAGCCTGTGCAAGTTGGCCCGGTTACAATTTATGTGGGATCCTATGGTCGCTCATTGCGGGAGTTCGTTTATTCATTCGAGGCTGATACGTTTATAGCGCCGGACATTTCTATTCTCTCTGAACACTTGTTGCATAATGGCGTTGTCCAGATGGCCTATGCGCAGGATCCGGACTCGGTAATCTGGCTTGTTTCCAGGAATGGTGAGCTGATTGGGTTGACCTACGAGCGTGACCAGAAGGTCGTCGGATTTCACCGTCATCGACTTGCGGGCGGTAGCGCAGACGAGTTCGGTCTCGTCCAGTCGATTGCAACCATCCCCGGAGACTCTGGATGCGACGAAACCTGGCTTGTCGTCAAACGCACGGTCTTGGGTGAGGTAAAACAATACATAGAACGCCTTGAGGCTGGGTTCGAAGGCATTGCAAAAAATGAAGCGTTTTTTGTTGATTCCGGCCTGTCCTATTCAGGTGTCCCGGTGAATGAGGTTTCCGGACTGGACCATCTAGAAGATGAATTGGTGTCGATCCTGGCCGACGGCGCCGTCGATCCGCCCCAGCTTGTCTCAAACGGACGTATCTCGTTGCAAGGTGGCCGAACAGCCGGTGACATTCACGTGGGGCTTGCCTATCAGTCTCAGGCCACGACGTTGCCTCTCTCATCGGCGGGGCGTGATGGAACGTTGTTGGGGCGACGCAAGAGAATTCAAAGAGTAATCGTCGATCTCTTCGAGACACTCGGTGTGAAGCTTGGGAGCTCACAGGGGCGTCTGGAAGAGGTAACTGTCCGCAAGTCGAGTGACAAAATGGGTGAGAGTCCACCCTTGTTTACTGGAACCGTGGGCATCGGTTTGGACGATACGTGGGCCAGTGAAAGCCAGATCTCAGTCTCAGCTGAAGATCCGCTGCCAGCTACAATTCTTTCCTTCATACCAGCATTTGAAACGGAACCATAAAGATGTGCAATCCAATTATCGGAGCGGTGGTTAGTGCAGCCGGCACTTTGTTCAGTGCGGTTCAGCAATCCGGTGAATCGCGAACCCAGGCGCGGATCGCTCGCAATAATGCACTCGTCGAGCGTCAAAGAAATGAATCGGAAACCAGACGAGCGCGACAATTGCAGAGCAGGCGGATTTCTTCCAGGCGTGTTCAGTCCCTTGCCTCTGGCATTGCCATTGAAGGATCGCCAGCAGAGGTAATCGTCAGGGACATCGGTGACAGCGAATTGGATATTCGGGCGAGGAAATTTGAAAGTGAAGTCCGAGCGCGAAACCAAGAGGCACAAGCGAGCCTCGCCAGTTCCAGAGCGAACGCGCAGATTGTTGGTGGCGCCTTTGGGGCAATAACTCCACTGATTAGGTGAGCCCCCCAATACGGTGGCGTATCGGAGCAAACCTCCAAAGAACCAGCGCGCAATATCAGCTGTGCCTCCAATTTCCCTTCATCGGTCAGTGCCTACGCACAGGCCGTTATTTTTTTCCGTAAGGAGGAAAGAATGATCGAATCACAAGTGCCCACATTTCCCAGTGATGTGGAGCCTCCATCTTCGGAGAGCGTGTACGCGGCTGATGTCGGATACGGCAACCGCAGTTCTCCAAATGATCTGACAGACGGTCAACAATTTGAAGAAAATGGCAAAAAAGTACGGGTAATCGATTCCGAACCTGCGGGCGACACTTTTGATCAATCCGCCGAAATGGTCAGTTTTGAGTTTGACATGCCCGATGGCCTGCCAGACGATTTCGCATACACCGAAGATCTTGCTGTCGGGTTTCGAGATTGGGCGAGCGAGTCCGGCCTCAACAAGAGCCAGGCCCAGAGCCTTCATGATCACTTTGTTCGCTATCAGGCTGATCAGTACGTTCAGTATGCTGACGCCAGGGATCGGGCCGTTGAAACAGCACACCAGGGTTTGGTCAAGGCGTGGGGCCAGCCGGATAGCGAATCCTATGCCCGCCATAAGGAGTTCGCACAAAGGGCAATTAGGAACCTTGGCGGCGAAAAACTCGTGCACGCGTTAACGGCCAGTGGCCTGCTGTCCGAGGAAGGTGCTGTCATGAATGAGACGGTTGCAGTGGCGTTGGCTCGGACAGGCGAGGCCCTGTTCGCTGAAGATGTGCTGACGGGCAACGGCATCGACTCGAAGAATCCTTGGGCTGAAGATCACGAAAACCTCAGTGAGCAGGGACAGATCATTCGTAACGACCCGACAAAGGCGCAAGCACTGGTTCGTGCCGCTGGCCTCGATCCGCGGGATTTTGGTCTCACGTAAGGCCTCCGCGTAATACTACCCCAAACTTAATCATACATAGAAAGGGAACTGCATAATGGCAGTTACACGGCTGACTGATGTTGTCGTACCGGAAGTATTTCTTCCTCATATGCTGAAGAACACGGCAGAGAAATCAGCGATTTTTCAATCGGGAATCCTGAGACAGGATGCCAACATGGCGAAATTCCTGTCCGGAGGGGGACGAACGGAAAACGTGCCGTTCTGGAATGACTTGTCCGCGGCGGAGCCAAACATCTCCTCCGATGATCCGGCAAGCGATGCAACACCGCAGAAGATTACCGGTGCCAAGGATGTGGCTATCCGGCACAATCGAAACCAGGCCTGGTCAGACGCATATCTTGTATCGGAGCTTTCCGGCGACGATCCAATGAAACGGGTACTTACCCGAGTCAGTGATTACTGGTCGAGAGCTTACCAGAGACAGATGGTGTCCACGTTGAAGGGGGTATTTGCCGACAATGCAGCAAACGATTCTGGTGACATGCGTCATGTCATTGGGACGGACGCTGTCGGCACCCCAGCCGACGCGGAATTGATTTCCGCGGAAGCCGTTATCGATGGCAAACAAACGATGGGAGATGCCGCTGAGAACCTGAGCGTACTCGTTATGCATTCAGTGCCGTACGCGCGCTTGCAGAAGCAAAATCTGATTGACTTTATTCCGGATTCGGAGGGCAAGATCCAGTTCCCCTCTTATCTAGGTTACCGTCTGGTCATCGATGACGGATGTCCTGCCATTCAGGGAACCAATCGGATCAGTTACTCCACTTATCTTGTCTCCGAAGGTGCTTTCGCGTGGGCGGAGCATCCACCAAAGGTTGCCGTCGAGGTCGAAAGAAAGCCGGGTCAGGGTGATGGCGGCGGCGTCGAGGAGCTATGGACCCGACGTCAGTTCATTCTGCATCCCTACGGGATCAAATGGACCGATTCAAGTGTAGCGGGGCAGTCTCCAACAAATACTGAACTTGAAAGCGCCACAAACTGGGATCGGGTTTATCCGGAGCGAAAACAGATCGGCTTGGTCGAACTCGTCACCAACGGATAATGCCGGGACACGCCACCTCAAACTAAAGACAACAGGGAGATGTGCCGTGCGCGGCCATCTCCCTTTTTCATAGGAACTGCAAAATGCCAGATGAAGGTCAACAAGTATCACTGAAGGATGCGAACGCACACTATCTGAAAGAAGAAACCGCTAGACGTTCGCAGCAACAACTGACGGCCAAGCAGATTCGCGACGCTTTGGAGTTGTTTGCCGGCAAAGAAAAGAATGAAGAACCACTGGACGACAGGCCACCCAGCCGGAAGAGCATACGAAAGTGAGAAGCGCCGAAAATTCAGCGATCAATTCTGACCGGTCGGGCAACAGACGACCGGCTAGGACGGCCGCGAAGACCCCCGAGCGCATGACTCCAAAACAGCGTTGGCCAGAGGGAATGCACGCTACGCTCTATTTCAATCGCAAACGCCGGCGTTTGCGAACTTCTTGACGCTACGCGTTTCAAAACGACTTTCATCAATGAAACGGACGTTTTCATCATGACAGTAAATTCGACTATCAACCGGACCGAGCACAACGGTGACGGTGCGACAACTGGGTTTGTTTTTCCGCCATATTTTCTCGATGACGATGACCTCAAGGTCTTCCTAAGAGACTCTAGTACCGACGTTGAAACGCTTCAGGTGCTTTCCAACGACTACACAATCTCTGGTGCCGCCGATCCTGCGGGCGGGACAGTAACGTTCTCCTCTCCCCCTGATGCAGATGAAAAGGTCGTCATTATCCGCGACCCGGACCGGCTCCAGTCGGTCGACTATCAGGCAAACGACGCTTTTCCAGCAGAGACCCACGAAAGGGCCCTGGATAAACTGACAATGATCGTTCAGCGACTCGCCGAACAACGGGCCCGAACCATTGGACTAGCAGAGACCGACACTGCAACGACGCTGACTCTACCGTCTGATCGGAACAATACGCTCCTCGGGTTCAAAGTGTCCGGGGAAATGGAAGCAGTATCCAAGTCGACACTGAGCGGTGCGACTCTTCCAGGTACGACCGTTGACAATTCTCTTCCAAGATTTGATGGGATTGATGGTGATGCCCTTCAGGGAAGTGGCATAACAGTAGACGACGGCGGTAACATGGATGTGGCAGGCACGGGTTACCTGAAGGCAGCTGTCGGCACGACAGCACAGGCGCCGGAACCTGCAACAGTGGGTATGATCCGTTATGACAACACTCTCGCCAAGTTGCGATCGTACATTGCCGGTGCCTGGCACTCGTTGGCGATCACAACTGGGCCAAATGAGTTTGGCGGCGGGCAGCGGTTCAAGACACAATCACCGGCGTTCAATGCGTCGCCTGAACCTGATGCAACGCTTGGTCAACGCGTGGCGTTCCCAGCAGCAACCGGCGCCGTAACCATTGGCGCGATGTCAAACTGCCACGTTGGCATGCCATTCCGTTTCATCCTGCTGCAGGACGGCGTTGGTGGCCGCGCGTACACTATGGACGCTGCCTACTTAAACCAACCACTGGACTTCGTGACGAGTCCCAACAAGCGTCAGATCATCGACGGCGAAGTGACTGCGGTGGACGGAAGCAACAACATGACTGAGGCTGTGCTGTCGTTGGGAAGTTGGATCGAGTCGTGAGGGGAATTCTCACACCACACGGCGGAGATGGCAGCAGTCACCACATCCCATATTCGGTAAACATCACAGCCGGCTCTGATCCTCTGAAACGGACATTCGTTGCTGGTAACCGTAAGAAATATATATTGTCCGGTTGGTTCAAAGCGTACGATGCCAATTCGAACGACACGATATTTTCCACCTCTGGTGGTTCGGACATGACGCACATTGATCTCGAAATTTTTTCGAATAAATTACGTGTCAAGATGCACACCGCGACGATCAAAACACATCCTGAAACGCTGGTAAGCAACGTCTGGTATCACTGCATTCTGTCTATTGACACTTCGCAGGCCACGGCCAACGAGCGCGTCGAACTGATATTGAACGGCACTTACGACGACGATGTTGGTAACGCACCGGCGCTGCATGCAGACACAGGGATAGGCCGTGCGGCAACTCATTATTTCGGAACTGACACGACGACTGCGACGCTCGACTGGGAAGGAAACCTGGCGGAATGGATATTCCTGAATGGCGTTTCGATACAAAGCGGTGATCACCCTGTCAGTGCTTTCTACAATTATGGATCAGTCGATGTTAGTGGCCTATACAACTCGGGCACGAATGAGTTTTTTCTGAGCTTCGGCGACAGTGAAGACCTGGGCCGGGACATGGGCACTGATGGTCTGGGTGGGAATGATTGGGTTCACAACTCCAATGTCTCGCATTCGAACGATAGTCCAACTCAATCGTATATAGCGATGAGTGGGAATGCAGCAAGCGAAGATTGGAATGGGCATAGTTTTAGACATCACTGGACACCGTCGCCCGGCGACTGGTCCTACATCCGTTTCAAATATGTCGGCAATGTGTCGCACACGATGGATATAGACAAAGTGTCCGTTGGCATCAAATCAACGTCAGGCAATGCTTATGATACAATGGCAACCCCAGTAGAGGTAATGTTCGGTGGTACAAGTGGCATTAGTATCGGCAACGAGGAAATCTGGTCCGATTGGGTAGCGCTTGAAATATTGGACGGCGACGATGTTACGATGGTCGCAGACATTGGGGTGACTGCGACGCGTGTTGACAATTCAACGGGCACATTAGACCCTTCATTGGTCGGATACTACCGTGCCGGGACTTCGTCTTTTAATCAATCGACACCATCGGGCCTGTGGACAAGTGTCGGTAATCAAGGGCGCGGGTTTCCCCGCGTGATACAGGTAGCTGACAGAATCCCCGACGAATTTGAGATAATCACCACGCTTCGAAAAGTAGATCTGAACGCCAACGCAAACACTAATCGAGAAGGCAATTCGTTACGTCAAGTTATGACGCTGGGTGGACCCAGCGGAAAAACCTATACAGAATTCAGAGTTCGGCAAGAACCGAACAACGCCTATTCGTACGATTTGGACAACGTTGCCATTGGGCTACGTGATGGTGCGACTGGCAATTCAGTCTCCACTCCCGTTGAGATTCTGGAGGGTGGTACGAGCGGGATGGAGTTGCCAGCGAACACGCCCAAAGATAGTGACTGGACTACATTCACAGCAGGCCAAGGTGACGATATTCTCGTTATCCATGACGTAACGTCGGACGGGGACCAGCGCGCGCGTTGGCGTTCCGGTGGTGGCGATGACACATATGAAAGCAAAGCCGATGCGAACGGTTACGACGTAGCGACTGCACCGGATTCCTACCACTACAGCAGTAACACGTTTTCGTGCAGTCGTATTGAAGGTAAGCGCATGTCGGATAGTCAGGACTAGGAAAAAGAACATGCATAAAATCAGAATAAGGGACGCTCAGGATTCCGTCGAATTGGAGTTTCGTCCGGGTCGGGCAGTGAGGATTGCCGATCAACCTTTCCCGAAATCGCACCCGTGGATTAAGGCGGCGATAAATGGTGTGCTGGCGCATCCTGTGCTCGACGCAACAGGCTACACATCGGAGTTGATCGCAGACCCCGTCAGGCCACCATTCACGCCACAACGTGGGAATGTGACAACGGAACGTGACCGGCGCATCAACCAACAAGTTACCGTCACACTTGACGACACCCGGACCTTCCCTGTCGACATGGCCAACGGAGGGCGAGCCAACATCGCTGATATCGCCCAGGTTGCCGCTGAGAAAGAAGCGCTAGGAATCAGTACAGCGATCAACTTTCGAGACGCCAACAACACAGACCAGGCGATGACGAACATGCAATTCCGGAAAATGGCTATTCAAATTGCAAGCCAGGTGACCGCCATCTATAAGGCATCATGGGTGTTGAAGGATACTGATCCGATTCCAGTCGATTTCACTGATGATAAGTATTGGCCTTAGGACCCTTCGTCTCTGGGTGAGCATCGTCCTTGTCGGGACTAATTGGCTCGGCAACGCGCTCCTGGAAGATGGTCCGGATGAAACTATTTCCAGCA
This sequence comes from Hyphomicrobiales bacterium, assembly GCA_021775835.1. Next base: position 20,605 of record JAJFHC010000059.1, read on the forward strand.
CGGTTGACAACACTCGCAGCCACGACCGTAGATGAGACTGTGTGTTGTGCCTTGTCTTGAATTTCATCGACAATCGTCATTGCGCGAAGTCATTCGGGAACGACGAAGGAACCAAAGCGCTTCAAACTCAACCCGACCCACCACATGCCGGGACTAAACACCTAGAGAGACAACCCAAGCGGCGCGCCGGCTAGGGAACACACATGACACAGCCTAAGTGGATAGACCCGAAGATCAGCTTCGGACACATAATGCAGGCTCTCGTTCTAATTGGCGGCGGCATCGTTGCTTTCTACTCACTCAAGAACGACGTGCGAGAAAATTCAGACAGAATTACGTCAATTGAGAAGATCCAGGCGATTGAGATCAGTCACATCAAGGACTCACTGAAGCGCATTGAACGCTATCAGACCCGCCGTGTTGAGCGGCAGTAACTAGCAGCGGGCATAAGACCCGCACTCCCGGAAAGCTTCACAATGAATACGCTACTGATCCAGGCGCTGATGGCGCTTGGGCTTTTTGCCGTGGGCACTGCCTTTGGATACGCTTCGTCTGCCAGTGCCGCGGGGAAGTGCTTCCCGCTGGCCAGCCTGAAGATATCCCACGAGGTCGTCGTCCCTGAAGCCAAGCAGATGGTTTTGGAGGGCAAGCACGCGAAAGCCTATCTCCACGAGTACAACACTTACGGACGTTGGCAGACCCACCACAAGGGCACTGTGCTGTTCATTGCGGTGGCGCCCAGCGGCAAGGCATTCATGACGCCGCTCAATGAGGGCAAGGGCTGTAAACGGCTCATCGTCGGTCCCAAGCTTCACAGGCAAATCCTCGCAACAATTGGAATTGGTGAATCATGAAAACCAGTACAGCGGGCATGCTGGCCATTGTAGACCATGAAGCGGTCGTTCTCCGGCGCTACAAAGACAGCGTTGGTGTCTGGACCATAGGCGTGGGCCACACTGCAGCGGCCGGTGAGATCGACCCGGCTAGGTTCAAGGGGAAGCTCACCCTCGAAGACGCACTTGCGCTGTTCTCTCGCGATCTGAAGAAATATGAGGATCGTGTGAATCGTGCCGTCCATATTCCCGTTGAGCAGCACGAATTTGACGCGCTGGTCAGCTTCGACTTCAACACCGGTGCCGTTCATCGAGCGACCCTCACCAAGTCTCTGAACGCCGGCAATCGCAAGGCGGCTGCTCGTCAATTCATGAACTGGAAGAAACCCCGCGAAATCATCGGGCGGCGCAAGAAAGAGCAAACGCTGTTCCGGTCCGGCTTTTACCCGGCGGTCGCCAGGCTGAAGGTCTACGACCAATTTCCGGGGCGGGTGCGGCTTGTCGCCGTTCCAGGCGGTTTTGCAGCAGAGCCCTTCTCACCGCCACCGCCTGATATCCCGGCGCCTGAAGAACCCACCGATACCAGCCCCACACCCGAACAACCCAAGCAGGGCTTCGCCGCAGCGTTCCTCTCAATCCTCACTGCAATCTTCGGAAGGAAGTGATATGACTCTCTCTTGGATAATCCTCGCGCTCGTGATCGTGTTTGCGTTCCTCTGGTACCGGGCGCCGTCCGGCTGGATGACGAACATCAAGACGACGCTTCTAGCTGGATTGGCGGGTGCGCCCGGCGTGATCGAGTATCTTGCAATCAATGTAGATTGGCGGGAAATATTGACGCCACAGAATGCAGCAATCGTTGCGGCCGTGCTTGGTCTCATGGCGTTGATCTCCAGAAGTCGTAGCAAGATCCGGGGTAAGTGAGATGTTCGGCGGGTTTCTCATAAACCTTGTGACAGGCGGTGCACTCAAGACGGTTCTCTCGGGAATTGGCGATTGGCAGCAACGGAAGCTGGCGGCTCAGAACAACAGCGAGCGCATCGCGGCTGACAAGGAAATTGCTTCCCTTGAGGTCAAAGCATCGGTGCTGAGAGCTGAGGCAAAGGATACTATTAATCGATGGTTCCGGGGCTTCATAGCCATTGGGCCGGCCACCTACATATTCTCGTACTTCTTCATTGACAAAGTGCTGTGCGTGAAGCTTGGGCTTACCGGTGCGGTCTGTCGCGTGGACAGCATTTCAGATGACACAATGAAGTGGGTATTGATTTCTGTTGTTGGCTTCTATTTTGTAACCGAAACATTCGGTAGGCGGCGGTCTTGATACGTCTTGGTGAATTCGTCACGTGGTAGACTACAAACAACGCCATGCAATGCCACTTCTACATCTCAGTGTCCCCGCCGATCAGTGTCCCTGCCGATCAGTGTCCCTGCCGTTTAGTGTCTCCGCCGTTCAGAATGCTATTGACGCGGAGTGACCATTAGTTCCGGTTCTTTCAACCATCCATGTTGGTTCTGAAATCCAAGATTGATTGGTTCAGTTGAGCACCAAACAGCGTGGCGGCTGCAAATAGATAGAAGAACATCAAGGCCAGCATTATGCCGGCGAGGCCCGCATAAGTGCTGGTGTATGTATCAAAGATCGCAACGTATTGTGCAAATCCGACTGTTATCGAAATCCACAGCAACAAGGTGAAAAGTATGCCCGGAAGAACATCATATAGGCTCTTTCTGACCGGGGGCAGAAACCAGTGAGCGGCAATTAGACCAGACACCATGAAAAACAGGGCAATGGGATATCTCATTAGGAAAAACAGAGCCGTAAAGGGTTCAAGAATCGGAATCCACAACGTCAATTGGGTCCAAAGAATTGATCCTGCAATGACGAATACCGAAAGCGTCAGCATCGTCAGGGCACCGACGATGACGAATGCGACATCCCAGAGTGCAAGAGTCCAGAAGGGCCGGCTGTCGTTGCAGTCATAGGCCCGGTTCATGCCGACGCGTACACTTCGCACTCCGCTCGATGCTGTCCAGATTGTTCCAAGAATCGAGATTGTAAGAAGGCCATCCCGTTTGGCCAGCAGGAGTGTCTTGATTTCCTTGGCGAGTGGCTCGGCGATGTTGGGGGGCATAGTTTGGAGGAGATAACTGACTGCGTCTGCAGCCAGTCGCTCATTACCCAAAAATCCGGCAGTCGCGATGACGAACATCAGGAACGGAAAAAACGACAATATTGTTGAAAATGCGATGTTTCCAGCCAGGGGAAATCCGTCGTCTTCGCCGAATTTCTTCAACGCAAGTTGGACAACCTTCCAGTAGGGCAGTTTCATGTCATGGAGTCCGCGTAAGAACTATACAATTCAGCGGGAAATTTCATTTTGAATCAAGGTTGTGCTTTGCATTAGCCGTAAATTGATTGCATAATCGACACAATCAATAACTTCGCGCCAGCGGAAAAATTCTGCAGGGCAAGGCATCAACGGGTTGCGTAGGTAAGAGTATTCCGTTCACCTACGATCGGAAAGTAAGTATGACTGACGAGCGTGCTATTTCGTATAGCCAAAACTATCGGCAAAATCTCCGTACCGACATCGGAACAGGGCGGCCCGATATTCCGATGGCGTCAGGGATCTTACCTGTTCCCAACGCTGAATATCGTACACGTGAGACTCCTGAACTGCGGCTCGAGTTATTGGACTCGCTTGAAAAGGGCAGGGCGATCTGGCGGTCATTTGAAAGACGTGCGTCCCCTTCGCCATTTCAGACCTATTCGTGGATCAACAACTGGTTTCAACATGTCGGCGCCCGGTCGAATGTGAAACCCGTCATTGTTTTTGGTTACGACGAAGATGACAAACTGCGGCTCGTCATGCCGTTGGGAGTTCGACATTCGACCGCCGGCAAGCGGCTCATTTGGCTGGGCGATGAGTTTTCGGGGTACAATTGTCCATTGATTGATCCGGTCCTACTTCGGATGTTGGATAACAAAGATGTCTCAAAAATCTGGCAGAATGTCATTAACGCGATCGACGATCTGGATTTGGTTCATTTGATAAGGCAACCAAAACGCTGTGGCACCCACAACAACCCATTTCTGCTGAATGCGTCGGTCTCCAAGAAGACAAATGATCGAACGATTTCGCTGACCGATTCTTGGGATGAGTTCGTAGAGACACACAATCCAGAAAAGATGGCTCACCGGAATCTGGAAGCCACACGGTTGTTAAAGAATCGGGGCAGTCTAAACGTCTCTCTGAATGTTGCACCTCAAGATCGTTCAGAAGTTATCGACCACATATTTGGTATGTCGCCTGTAGATAGCAAAAAGGGCCTTTTGTCCTCCAGTGATGCAAAACAGGAACTCAGATCCTTTTATGAATCCCTCGCCGACATGGAAACCGGAAGCCCATTGAATGTAACGTCAATCGATGTCGATGGATCCCTCGTGGCCGGTGCAATTGGTTACTTGCATGGCGATCAGTATTTTGTGGCAATGACAGCTGTTGAGAACAGTACAGAAGGGCGGGCTGCTGAGTATGTTCTTGGTGTTGAACTCATTCGCTCTTGTATCGTCAAAGGGCTGAAGCGAATTGAATTTCTGGGTGACACAGTACTCGTACCGGAATGGTCATCGAGTTCCAACCAGTTGTTCGACACGATGATTGGCCTGTCCGCACGTGGCGTCGCGGCGTCTGCCATTATCCGGACATCATCTGAAATCTTTCGTCCATTTGGGCGGTCACGAATCATGGCCGGAGGAACCAGAAAGATTTTTGATCGACACGAAGAACTTCGCCAATAACGATCGTTTATGGCCTGCAATTATTGTCCTCAACTGGCTTCATCTCAGGACTCATTTGATTGATTTGAGATAGGACTGCCATTTTGCGGCGACCCGATACAGTTTCATGACCTTGGTGTGCAGCCTACGGGCAGCTTTTGGGTTCTTTCTGGCAAGCCGAATGTATTGACTTCGCAGTGCGCTGTATCTGTTGGCGTAATCGGAGGAGATCTGCCGCGCGCGCATCAGTGAAATCTTCCCGTGCGTTTTCCTTGAATTCTTCGAGGTCGTAGACCGAGTATTCTTGTGGAGACTACCGACCGCATATGCGGCATTCCTTGCTGCGGAAGGGTAATGGAAATTATCCATTTTGGCCGGTTTACGAAGTTCCAGAGCAGCCTTGCGATAAAGCGGTTTTGCAACACTGGAATCCACGTTGTTTGAAAAGGCCTTGAATCTGGGCCGTGATTTTTTAGGCTGTCCATTCTTGAATCTTTTTACAAATTTTAATTCAGCAAACCGGACACGCATGAACCGGCCATGAAGGGGGGTTTCAACGGAAACCATTCGTTGTCGGTTTTGGAGCGCATAGAAGTGAATTTCAGTGTTGCTTTTCACGGGTTTGAAGTTGTTCAGCGGAATCTTAACAGTTACGCCAGCACCATCTGGTGTGACCAGCGATAAATTCATCGCGTTGGCTTTTTCCAGATCAAACAACCAGACGGCGCAGAGGATGCCGAGAAACACAGCCACAACATGTGCCAGATTGGGACGATTTGTTCTCTTGCGGGACCAACGGCGGTTCACAGCACTGGCATTCAATTCATCTAATCCTTGAAAAGTCATGGTCATGGCTCTTTCGCTGGAGTGTTTTGCTGATTTTGCTTGACGCATGCCTGGATGTTTGCAATCGGCGTGCCGAGCGAGGGGCCACTGGAAAATTCATGAATTGGATACGGTGATGGCGATGGAAGGACATCTTTACGACACACCGCAAACTGCTACACTGGCAGCGACTATTCAGGCCTGACGCAGAAACCCATCAGCAGTTTGTGTCAGGTGACCCTGAACGGTGGGTGAGAGAGCAAAGACAGAACGTGACAGGCAATTTCCCACGCAAACGGTCCCGACGGCGTAATGCAATCCGTGAGAGTGGACCACCGGAGCAAACCCGGCGGCGTGATAGTTCAAAAAAGAGCCATCGTGGTGATCGTGCGACACCGGTCGTTTATGGTGCGCTCGACCTGGGAACCAACAACTGCAGACTGTTGGTGGCCAAACCCGCACCGTGGGGTTTTCGCGTCATTGATGCATTCTCACGAATTGTCAGATTAGGAGAAGGGCTTCATCACACAGGAGAACTCAGTGCAGCAGCAATGGGGCGTTCAATAGAGGCGCTCAAGATCTGCACCGACAAAATGATCAGAAGGAATGTCGGCCGTTCCAGACTTATTGCAACCGAAGCCTGCCGGCAGGCGGTCAACGGACCTGAGTTCATCAGCAGAGTCAGGGACGAGACAGGATTGAAACTAGAGATCATCGATAGGGAAACGGAAGCCCGGCTTGCGGTTGCAGGGTCTGCGGCCTTGCTTGACCTTGAATGTGAAACAGCATTGGTGTTCGACATCGGAGGCGGATCTTCCGAACTCATGTGGTTGTCGGTGGGCGCGACCGGTCATCAAATCGAGGCATGGATATCGCTTCCAATCGGCGTGGTAACCTTGGCCGACAAGTTTGGCGGCGTGGATGTCAATGGAGAAATATTTGAAACGATGGTGGCAGACGTGTTGCCCTACCTGGAAGAGTTTGAGAAGAGGCATCAAATCTGCAATGAGTTCAAATCGAAAAACTCACACATGTTGGGTACGTCCGGTACCGTAACAACAATTGCCGGGGTCTACCTCGGGTTGAAACGCTATGACCGCGCCAAAGTGGATGGATGCTGGTTAAATTCGGAAGCAATATCTTCGGTTACCGGCGACTTGATTGCCATGAGTTACGATGAGCGCGCATCCTCGCCGTGCATCGGCAAAGAAAGAGCCGATCTTGTACTCGCAGGTTGCGCGATTCTTGAGGCGATCAAGCGCATGTGGCCATGCACGAGGGTACGGGTTGCGGACAGAGGATTGCGCGAAGGCATATTGACCACATTGATGAGTGAAGACGGCAACCTCCAAACTGCGGAACCATGTGGAACCGGTCGATGCAATCAGGACATCAAGAACGTCCACAAGTAGATCAAGAACATTTCAAACAATTTGCAACCAAAAGTGGATTAAAAATAAATGGCTCGGCGAAATAGCAAGTCTGGCAGTTCGTCCGGTCCGTCGGGTGGCACTCGCGATCTGAAGGTTCGCGTACACACCGCCAGGAAAAGGAAGACGTCTTCTACACGTTGGCTGCAAAGACAATTGAACGACCCCTATGTTGCAGAGGCAAAACGGCGTGGATATCGTTCTCGGGCCGCGTTCAAACTCGCTGAAATGAACGAGCGATACAATTTTCTCAAACCCGGCATGAATGTTCTTGATCTCGGATGTGCGCCTGGAGGCTGGACTCAGATAGCCGTAAAATGCGTAGCGGCGGGCAGTAAACCAGGGAAAGTCGTGGGG
>JAJFHC010000060.1 GCA_021775835.1 Hyphomicrobiales bacterium
TGGACATCTCGAATTACCTCGTCAAATCGGCTGTGATTTGATTCACTACCGTTATCGCTGATGACGGAGTTTGATGATGAGCATTCAGGCCGGTTTCTGGGATCTTGATGAGCGTTATGTTCGGTTGAGTGAGGTCGGCGATCCGCTGGAGAAGCTTGACGCCCTTGTACCCTGGGACGTTTTCCGGAAACCACTGGCCAAGGCGCTGAAGCGTTCCGATGGCGCCAGGGGCGGCCGGCCGCCGTTTGATCCGGTTGTCATGTTCAAAATCATGGTGCTTCAGTTGCTTTACAATCTTTCTGACGACCAAGCAGAGTTTGTGATCAACGACCGCCTGAGCTTCATGCGGTTTTTAGGCGTTGGTCTTGGTGACAAGATCCCCGATGCAAAGACGATCTGGTTGTTCAGGGAACACCTCACGCAAGCGGGTGCGGTTGAGAACCTGTTTGCCCGGTTCGACAAGCACCTGACCAAGGCGGGCTATCTGGCGATGGGTGGGCAGATTGTCGATGCCACGATCGTTGCAGCCCCCAAGCAGCGCAACAGTGATGGCGAGAAGGCTGATATCAAGGCTGGTCTGATCCCTCAGGGCTGGAAGGACAAACCAGCAAAACTTGCCCAGAAAGACAGAGATGCACGCTGGACGGTGAAGTTCTCCAAGGCGAAGCAAAGGCCGGACGGATCGAAACACGCCATCGACATCGCGATCCCTGCATTCGGCTACAAGAACCACATCGCCATCGACCGCGAGCATGGTCTGATCCGTAGATGGAAGGCCACTGACGCCTCACGCTATGACGGGGCCCAACTGCCCGACCTTGTGGACAAGCAGAACACGGCATCGGGCGTGTGGGCCGACACCGCTTACCGCTCGAAGAAGAACGAAGCCTGGCTGTCGGGCAACGGCTTTGTCTCAAACATCCATACGAAGAAGCCCAAGGGCCGGGCTATGTCGCAACGCGCTTCAAGGGCCAATGGCAAACGTTCAAAGATCCGCGCCTTCGTCGAGCATCCTTTTGCCCGCATGAAAGGACCCATGGCCTTGTTCATCCGCACCATCGGTATCGACCGCGCTACAACAAAGATCGGCATGGCCAATCTCGTCTACAACATGCAGCGCCTGGTTTGGCTCAATTCCAGAAGTGCGCCTGGATGACGGCCAAATCGCCGAATATGGCCATTGCTGTATGAATTAACCCGCCGAAACACCTCGCAACCAATCGGCCGAACCTGCCGCCAAGCCCCGCCACCGATCAGCGCTACTTGTTCATCCGACAAACACCGGTAAATCGAGGTGCCCGGCTTTGTCTCAAACATCCACACCAAGAAGCCCAAAGGTCGGGCGATGTCGCAGCGTGCAGCACTTGCCAATGGAAAACGCTCCAAGGTCCGCGCCTTTGTCGAACATCCATTCGCCCGTATGAAAGGACCGATGGCCCTGTTCATCCGCACCATCGGCACCGACCGCGCCACCACCAAGATAGGCATGGCCAATCTTGTCTACAACATGCAGCGCCTCGTCTGGCTCAACGCCAGAGGTGCGCCTGGATGACGGTGATGTCACTGCAAACGGTCAATCCAGCATAAATTAGTCGCCTCAAACAGCCGTCAGGTGGCGCACTTACATCGGTACGTCAAACTCTACTATCCATTCAAACCAAAATGGCCGGTAATTCGAGGTGTCCATGTGTCTACCCTTTCGTCTGAGACATTCGTTCTATTGCACGTCAAATCTCGAACACGCAATAACCGAGAATTAGTATGACAGGTTCTGGATTTCAGCGATTTACCGGCAGTTTTATCTGACTTTGATCCAAAAACCTCTCGTTCACCCATCGATTTCCATCAGACACCTTATCGATTATCTGTTTGTCGTATTTTGTTGGAAACCCTCTATCTTTCAGCCGTACTTTCTCACTGAGCGCAATCTTTCGAAGCACCTCGTAGGGCAGCTCATATGTTGGGGATGTAGGAATCATGTTAGCAAATCTAACGAGGTTCAGCTTCTTGTACGTTGGGGATTTGTTATCAATTTTTGTAGCGGTATTAACATCGACACTGAAATCATTTTCTGCATCAATACGGTAGAGAAAGTCCTTTATCAGACTTCCTTCTTTAAACGCCTTAACGTCAAACATCACAACTCTAATGTTATTCTCTGAAAATACATGGCTCCATAATTTTAGAGCACTCGCATAGTCCCACATGTTTTGATAATTTTGGAAATTTGAAGTAAAATTATCGAAACTTTCCGATGTACGATTTGGTCCAATAACCATTTGAGCATATATGCTCTTCAAAAAGCTAACTTGATTCCGTACATATATAATTACAATAATTTCACCGAATGTATGCTGCAGTCGTTGTTTTAATTTTTCAATTTCTTTTTTATTTCTTTCAAAATGACTATATATATACTCACTTGAGGCAACAAATGTATCACAATCAGACTCTTCGACCCTTTTGCGCACCTCTTTCCAAATACAATTCCCATTTTGCTTAAACTCTGTTTCTGACAGAATTCCTCGGCGCACAACCCAGTAATCGTATGCCAGTGGAGTACCAATTGCTGCCGCTAGTTTCCAAGCGTTTCCAAGCCCAAAAGCTTCGAGTTGTTGATAGCCAAAAGCAAGCTCAACCTGCGAGCCTAAGAAATTCTGGATGGTCGTTGAGCCGGCCTTTTCTGTTCCAATGTGTAGATACAGCATGCAATCTTGTCGCTTCATTCCCTTGCCCTACAGCATGTTGACTGTACGGCGCGCACCTCTCCAGCTCAAGCTTCCTTTCAGACAACGCCGTAGGAAATGATGAGATGTTGCCATGCCGCCAGGATCACCTGATGCTAGCGCCTCTGTACCGTTGGAAACAGTGGTTGCCGCCGTCTCTTATAACGTCACGATCTCCCAAATTATTATGGCCCAAGAATATGTTAGGCGCTAAACTTGGTGTCGGACCTTCCGATGGCTCCGGTTCATGATCTTCTAATACGGGCGAAGGTTGGCGCCCAGTCCAGGTATCCATGGCGCTATCGTTATCACTTGTCGTTTTGGCCGTTCCATATCTTGTTGCGGCCTACGTTGCATCCGTCCTGTTCCCACGTTCTCGTGAGGTTGTCGATGCTGTTGGGAAATGGCTACAAATTCGTGCGTTTCCCAACGCCCACGAAAATGAAATCCAGCTGTTTGCTCTGCTGCGAATTCTGTTTGGTGCGATATTGTTGGGTCGTGCATTTTTTGTAGCGGTATTGCTTACTACCGGGGAACTCACCGGACTCCACGGCGCTGTCATTCTGATAGAAGGCCTTGCAGCGTTAGCATTGATCCTGGGCGTCGGTACACAGTTCGCACTTATTGTTTTTGTTTTCTTCTCTGCCCATTCCGGTGCGGCGATCATGGGGACGTCAAACCTCACGAACGACGTGGGAGCCATGCTGGCGGTGTTCCTGTTTCTCACGCAGTCGGGACGCGCCGTATCCATCGACAACCTGTTGATGACAAGATTTTCCATCCGGGCTTTCTGGCTTCTCTATTCGCAGAACCCGCCAAATTCCAACGCTGTCGCAGTTTTTCGGGCACTGGGCGTCTTCTCGTACTGGTGCCTGTGTGTCTACTCGCTTTCAATGCATTTGAGTGAGCCCATGTGGGTGAGTGGCATCGCGGGTCCCGTGCTGCTTTCGCACAATTTCCTGTCGACATACTCCGCGTTCTTTGAAGCAGTGTTTGCGAATTCCAACCCGATGGTGATGGCTGCGAAGATCTCGATCTGGATGATGATGGTCTGGTACGTAACGGTGTTTCCCTTTGTCTTGCTGGGCGGCTGGTTCCGGAAATACATGATCTTGTGGGGCATCGCATTCTTCTTGCTAACATCCCAAATCCTGGACCTGAGCTGCCTCGCCGAAGTCGAATTCATTTTCTGGGCGGCGCTGTTTTGGCCGGCAGCCTGGGGTGTAGGTGCCGCAGCACCGTTGCTTCTGTTTTATGACGATGGCTGCAATCTGTGCGATCGAACGGTCCGGTTTCTCGTAACGGTAGATTTATTCAATCGGATTGTGCCAATGCCGGCTTCCAGATCACAAAACGAGCTACGGGAAGCGGGAATAACATTCGATGCCGCGATGCAGGACCTCTATGGGTTTGATTCCAGTTTCTCCAGGGCTTTTTCGGGTTACGATCTCTATGTAGAACTCTGTCGACGGGTTGCGGTGCTGTGGCCACTGCTTCCGTTACTCCTCCTTGGAAAGGTGTTTGGATTGGGGCCCTGGGTCTATCGCGGCATCGCGCGTCGGCGACGGGCACTGTTTGGCGAATGCAAACGCGCATGGACACCGTCGAGCAGATCCAGTCTGAAACCGGAAAGAACTCCCTGTGGACAAGTGCAAATTGCCATCGCTGCCGTTATCCTGTTTAGCGGCGCCGGATATTTCTTATCCATGCCTATCCACTCAATCGGAAAGACCGGCAGTGAAAACCACGTCACGCGTCTGGCGCAGGTATTCGGCATTGCGCCAATCAATGTATTCAATACGGTCGATCTACGCACTGCCGAACAGTGGTACACTCTTGAGAGCATCGGTTTTGAGCCGGGACTTCTGCCGCTGCTCCGCCCCGATGGGTCGCGACGCTGGTGGCACTGGTCCGATCGAACCTACGTTGGTGGCACAATTCCTTTCAGACGCCGGGAAATCGGACGTGAAGGCTGCGCGCTGGATCGCGAAGATTACGTCAAGGCCCAAGTGAAACGTTTCGGCACGCTTCATCTGGAAAAAACGTCCGCACCTCAGGGCACATATTCATTCCGCTATCGTCAGTTCCATCGACCCTTGCCGAGTTCGAAAGACCTAGTCGAGAACCGATACGTCATCCAACCTGCAACCGAACGCTGTTCAAGGGTATTCGATGTTACACTATCTTGATCTATCGACATGCCCGTAGTTGTGAAGTTGTTGATGCATCGGTTGCCTGGTCCTTACGGCACAGCTCCGGTCATGGACCGGTTCACCCGACGCCTCAATTTTCAAAAAAGTCGGATTAAGCCGCACCTATGTCAAAAGTAGTTGTCGTACTGCAATCCAACTATATTCCCTGGAAAGGTTACTTCGACCTGATAAACGCGGCTGACGATTTTGTCGTGTTCGATGAAGTACAGTTCACACGTCGCGACTGGCGGAACCGCAATAAGATCATCGTTGATGGGGTTGAAAAATGGTTGACCGTACCGCTGAAATCCAAGGGGCACTATCGTAGCCCGATCAGCATCATGACTGTCTCGGATAGGCAATGGGCGGAACGGCATTTCGCCACTCTTTCCCATGCCTATGCCAAAGCTCCCTACTTCACCGACTATCGCGATCATCTCCAGAAGGCGTATGAATCTGTCGCGAAGCTGGAACGGTTGTCGGAAATCAACAGGTACCTTCTAGAATGCCTCGCCTCCCTCCTGGGGATATCCACGCACTTCGTTCAAAGCGACAGCATCCATCGGCAGGCAGGGTCCGCAACCGGACGGCTCGTAGAGATCTGCCGTGACTTGGGCGCAAGCCATTATCTGTGCGGGCCGGCTACGAAGAACTACCTCGATTGCTCAGAATTCGCCGACAGCGGTATCCAGATCTCATACGCGGACTATTCAGGGTACCCCGAGTACGATCAGTGTACCAAGAGCTTCACGCATCGCGTCAGCATAATCGATCTTTTGATGCGTGTCGGCCCTGAGGCGCGTTCCCATTTCAAGTCGCAGCTTGGTCTCTCAGCAATATCGGGTATATCAATTGCAGAGTGAAACGAAAGCCACCTGACACGTACGTTCTGCGCCGTCTTTTGGAAGTCCCCAGCAATACAATCATTGCTGTCACCCGCCCGGCGACTTACTGTTCTGGGTGGGCTGCGTTTGACATCTAATCGAGCATCGCTTTGGCAGGCCATCGTATTTTCTGACCTCTGTTCAGCTGGACTGGATTTTGATGGGGATTGAAAGTGATCTACGATCAGGAAAAAGTTTTTGAGCTCATACGGTACTTTGAACGATGCTTGGAGGAACATGGTACCGGCGCCGCTGCTGTTGACTGGAACTCAAGCGAAAGTGCGGCATTGCGTTACGGCGTGATGTGCGGATTGTTTTCGCACGAACGAGAAAAGACCACTGTTCTCGACTTTGGATGCGGCCGCGCGGACTTCAAGGAATTTCTAGACCAGAACGGCTGGTCAAACATAGTCTATGAGGGGCTTGATATTTCCTCGGCTTTTGTGGCTTCTGCGCAAGATAGGTACCCGGAAACAGCAATTTACTGCCTGGATGTGCAGAAAGAAGATGTTGCAATCCCAATGTACGATTACATCGTCATGAACGGAGTTTTCAACCGCCGAAGTCCGCTCACCTACGATGAAATGCTAGCCTACATGGAACACGTGACGAGCAAGGTTTTCCGTCATTGCCGAAAAGGCCTGGCCTTCAATGTGATGTCCCATTGTTCTGACTGGAAGACGGAAGAACTCTTCCATCCTAGTCCGAACGACCTTGTGGATCTCATCGGGCAATCGCTTTCGCCCCACTTTCAACTGCGCAATGACTACGGAGCTTTCGAATCTACCTGTTACGTATACACAACACCGAGAACAGAGCACTCAAGGGGCAACGATGCACAGTGTGGATAACACTAGACCACTCGTGATTTTTGGCATGGGAGAAGATGCCGAACTGGCTCTCTATTACTTCGAAAACGACACTGACCGCAACGTCGCTGCATTTTGTGTCGACCCCGGGTATGTCTCGAAAGACAGTTGGCATGGCCGCCGGGTCATCCCGTTCGACAAGGTCAACGAGACATTCGGCCCAGACACTTTCGACGGGTTCGTCGCGGTAGGGTATTCCGGGCTAAACAAGTTGCGAATGGACAGATGCAATGAGTTCATCGCCAAAGGCTACAAGCTCGCCAGCTACGTCTCTTCACACGCGACCGTGTTCTCCGATCTTGACATTGGTTGGAACGCATTTCTTCTCGAGCACAACACGGTTCAGCCGTATGTCAAGATCGGAAACGGCGTCACTCTGTGGAGTGGAAATCATATCGGCCATCACACCCGTATCGAGGATTTCGTATTTGTGGCATCACAGGTTGTCGTCTCCGGTTGCGTCATGATCGGTGAGCGTTCGTTCCTGGGCGTCAACGCAACGATCCGCAACCATATCTCGATCGGATCGCGATGCGTCATCGGCGCGGGTTCGCTTGTCCTTGGCGATATTGCCGACGAAAGTGTGTTGTCCGCAGAGCCGGCCAAACTGTCACGGGTGCCAAGCTCCCGGCTAAGGAATATCTGACATGCGGATAAACGCTACCAGGCTGGGCCGTATCTTTGGCGCTGAGATGGGACCGGATTGGATGGTTTCTCACGCGGCGTATCCTGTTCCGTTGATCCTTTCAGACGGACAGTTGCGTCTGTTCCTCGTCACCCGGGACAAGGAGAACCGAGGGGCGGTCGGATTTATCGACCTGGATCCATCCAATCCGTTGACGGTTACTTCGGTATCTGACGAGCTGTGTCTTGGCCCGGGTGAGCTCGGCGCTTTCGACGATCGTGGAATTTCCATCGGATCGGTGCATCGCATCGGGACCGAAGTCTGGATGTACTACCTGGGTTGGAACCTGGCGGTGGACATTCCGTTCCGGAATGCAATCGGTCTTGCCACATCTTCTGACGAGACCGGCACAAGTCTGTTCCGTGAGTTTCTTGGGCCAATCGTTGACAGAAGCAGATTCGATCCATTTTCATTAAGCTATCCCTTCGTCATACCCGCTGTCGAGGGTTCGGGCGAGTGGCGCATGTACTACGGAACCAGCCGCTCTGGCGGCAAGGTGGAAGACATGCACCACGTCATCACTGTGGCGATCAGCAGAGACGGCATCGACTGGGAACCAACCGGTCAGGATGTCATCGGTCTCAAAGCCGGTGAGTTTGGTGTTTCACGTCCTTGGATTTCAAGGATTGGCAACGAGACCTTACTTTTCTTTTCCATCCGGCGCGCTACGTACACCATTGGCGTTGCGCGCTGGAACGCACAGACCGGCGAATTTGAGCGCATGACGGACGATTTGCTCGGTAGGTCCGGTGAATTGTGGGAAACGGAAGCAAATTGCTATGCTGCGGTCATCGAGTTCAACGATCAGGTTCTGATGTTCTACAACGGAAATGGTTACGGTCGTACAGGGGTCGGCGTGGCGCAGTTGCACCTGGAAGATTGAGCGCCTGTCTTGTTGTTGTCCGGTGTTTTAACTGGATGTCCTGAAATACGCGATAAGTGCGTCGCACACCTGGTCATGCTGTTCGTCAGTCATGTCATAGAACAGCGGCAGCCGGATTAGACGCGCCGCCTCCTGGCTTGTGAATTTGTCTTCGCCTACAAACCGCCCGAATTTTTTGCCGGCCTCGGACGAGTGCAATGGCACATAATGAAACACCGCATCCACTCCGGCCTTGCGCAGGAAAGCGATTACGGATGACCGTTCCATCTCATCCCTTAATTTTAGATAGAACAGGTGGCCATTGTGGCTGCACCCGTCCGGCGCGTACTGGATCTGGAGTTTTTCAGACGCAATTAGCGGTCCGAAGGCCTCCTCATATTTTTTGTGAAGTTTCCGTCGCCGCTGGGTTATCTGGGTGAGTGCCTCGATCTGAGCCCAAAGAAAGGCGGCACTGACTTCGTTCATCAGGTAGCTGCTTCCCCGGTCAACCCAGGTATATTTGTCGACCTTGCCCCGCGCAAAGAGCGAACGATTGGTACCCTTCTGACGAACGACATCAGCACGTTCTGTCAGGTCTATTCGGTTCACAGCAGTCAAGCCGCCCTCGCCGCCACTGGTGATGTTCTTTGACTCATGAAAACTGAACACGCCGATATCGCCGATACCCCCTAACGGCCGGCCATGATAAGTCGCGCCAATGGCCTGGGCTGCATCTTCAACGACCGCGACCCCATGATGACGCGAAATTTCCAGAATGGTTTTCATTTCGCAGGCCACACCGCCGTAATGAACCGGTACGATCGCTTTCGTTCTTGGTGTTATGGCCGCCTCAATAAGCTTCTCATCCATGTTCATCGTGTCTGGCCGGATGTCGACAAAAACAATATTCGCTCCAAAGAGTGAAAAGGCATTCGCCGTTGATACGAATGTGAAACTCGGCATGATGACTTCGTCTCCTGGGGCAATGCCTAACAACAGAGCTGACATTTCCAGGGAGGCTGTACAAGAAGGCGTTAGGAAGGTCTCTTCGGCGCCGAGCAGTGTGCCGAGAAATCGCTCGCATTTGATGCCGTAACGACCACCGCCGCTGAGGACCGCGCCGCCCAAGCAATCACTGGCGAAAGTCAGTTCGGTTCCAACAATTGCGGGTTTGTTGAAGGGGACATGAACAACATCGTCGGTCCGTACCTCCCGCGGATCCGTGTCGGTTACCTCCTTATCCGGAGCATCACACCCGGACAAGTCGAAGCAGCCTGAAAAATGAATGTATGCAATGCATTTGACCCGCGTGTCCCCAGCGTAAGAGGCGTAGTTAAAGTCTTTCTGCCATAGTATCCTGTGCTCGCTATTCAAAAGCAAATCCGCATTACAGACTCATGAGATTGTCACCACTTGCATCAACCTCGAGCACGCAAGGTGCCCTTGATCAGGTCATGTGTTGCGATCGTCGATAGGCATAATAATCGGCGATTGAGTTGATCTCAGGTGGCGTCACCCCGAACAGTTTCTTCTCTGCCTCGGACAGGCTGTTGACCGCATTACCGTCGAAAGTGAAATTGATCTGCCGGCGGATGATCGGGAGGGAGTAAAAATTGTTGACGGCTCTTCGATCTGCCCCAGTTTGATTTCGACCACCCGAATGAAATAGCATGCAATCGAGAATAAGAAATGACCCCGCCGAAGCAGTGAGCGGAGTTGCCAGTTTGGCAACCGTTTCGTCAGAGGGGAATCTCTCCATCTTGTGCGACCCGGGCAAGACTTGCGTAGCACCGTTTTCCGCCGTAAACGCATCCAAGCAATACAAGGCGCTGATCGCCAGCGGCCGGGAGGACACGAAGTGCTGATAGGGCAAGTCTCGATGGAAGGCCGCTTGTTCGTAACTCTGCCAAGAGGGATTGATGATGCCATTCTGTTGATTGAGAACATACGTACCGCTCTCGTGACCTCCACCAAACAACGCTTCAGCGACCCGAAGAACATTTGCATTCTGAGCCAGACGCCGAAACGCTTCCTCATAAAATAATGGAGCACGTATTGTATTGTGCTCATGGATCAACTTCAGGACCTCGCGGCCACCGTGCGACGCACACTGTTTGTCATATGCCCGCACGAACGCGTCCTTGAACGCATTTTGCTCTTCCTGAGAATACCCGCTGTCCAGAACGGTGAAGCCCACCAGACTCAGTTCTTCGACGGCGCGCGCTGTCTTGTCGCCAGATGGGGTCTTTTCTTTCACGCCGTAGGACTTCAGCGTCATGTGTCTTACTCTCTTTTTCGCGGATCACCGCTGTCTACGGTCTTGGGACATGATTGGCAAAAATCCGTGTATCGGCAAACTTTGGGCAATGTGATACGGACTTGCAGCGTAGGAAGTTGCTTATGACTTTAAATGAAATCTTCCGTGTTTTCGCGCTCTTCATTTCACGGTCGAAATATATTTAGGTATTCCAAATAGATCTGCGTCGACAAATAACGCAAACAGAATTTCGTGTAAAATTATCATAATGAAAAAATCACAACAAATAGAATAATAATAACTTTAAAAAAATTATTTTAATTGATTGTTTATAATATTATTCAACACGTCGTGCACGGATGTATTATTATCTTTTGCGTAGTTGTAAATTTTAAGTTTTGTTTCAATTTTGACACCTTCTAGTTCGCCAAAAAATCGAGTTCGGATTGACCCTCCTCTGTATCCAACATGAGGAACGTCAATGTTTATCGATGGTAAATGTTTATTTTTTTTAAAACCAATAATATAGAAGCAATTACCAAGTACGTATTTTATAATTATACTTGAGGCTTCAATTGGAAGTTGATCTAACGGAAGAGGTGATTTCCAGAGCGCATTGTTCTTGATCACCATCTTGCCGTAATCCGTAGCACGAAGATGTTGGGCGACAGACTCGTCACCAAACACAACCTTGCCACCAATTCTACAAACACGGTTCATTTCTGACACGGCGATTCGGACATCGCCAAACAGATTTATTCCGCCAAAATGAAACACGGCATCGAAATAACCTTCCCTATACGGAAGATCCAATGCGCTGGATATCGTGTAGACCGAGTTTGCATGCTGCGTTTTCTCACTCGCGTGTTCGATAAACAGAGCGCTCAGATCCTGACCGTGAACCACTCCCGAAGCACCGACAGTTTCACAACAAATTTCTACTTCCTCACCCAATCCGCAACCGGTTATCAAGACTTTGTCGCCTGCTTTCAATTCAAGGATATCGATACAGGATTTTCGGAACTCCAGTTCATCCGTTTCAAATGTTGCAAACAGCCAGTCAAGATAGTTGCGATACGTTTCAACAGAGAACTCTGTGTCGTACGATTCCCTGTTTCGTTTGTCGTACTCAGATCCGATATTTGCCAGAAGATTAGCAAAGTTCCCTTTCTCCCCTTGCAGGTTAATCTGAGATTCGCCACCTGCAATTCGTTCAGTATCTATTGCGTCAACCAACAATGTTCGAGAATCTGGATAAAGCATTTCAGAGCGGTCCATTTTCAGCCACGATGCATAATTGCGTCCGGCTTCGCTGACAGCCATGGACCGTCTTCACAAAATCATACATTTCCGCACATCCTTCGCTTGCTGAAGCTGGTTCAAACACAACTATAGAAGTTGTCCTATGCAAGCCGTGAATTAACCCGGTGATGTCTCGCGTCCCCTCACGAGGAATGCAGTCCCTGCAAAGCCTAGGCTTCCGAACTCTGTTTTTCCCGTGCATGACTGTTCACCATACCAAAGAACTTTCTGGCTCTTTTCTCGACGCGGCTTCCCGACCACATATCCCGCATGATCGCCGCATTCTCCTGCCGTTCAACCGAACTCAGTTGCTCCGTAAACGCATCGGAAAGCCCATCGCGAACAAACGGATAAATGTGGGCACCGTCCTTTTTCAGTCCCTGATAGTATGGGTTCTCCGGTCGCAGGAAAACTTTCGCACCTCTGTAAAGCGCTGCGCAGATGTTTCCCATCGCCTGTCCCCTGACATGGTTCATCACGACAATACCGCAACTTGCTGTGACCGTGTTGTACTCGTCAATGGGCATCCACTGGCGAAGCAGAACGACACCGTTTATGCCAAAAACGGAAATTGCTTTTTCTGAAATGATCCTTGCGTACTCTTCATCACCATAACTGAGTGGAAGAACGATTTTTCTCCCCGACAGATCCAGACTCCGCAGATCTTCGAATGCATCAAGATGGTTGTTGGTATCAAAAGCCGAATTTCCCAACAGGACATCTGATCCACACATATCTGACGGCCCCGGCGCAAATGAGGACTCGATCGAGTAGTATGGGAACCCCGACAGTCTGGCTGGTTGAAAATTCGGTATTAGCTGATCAATACCGAGATCATCTTCGTACGCCGAGAAACAGTCTATTCTTTCCGCAACGCTTGTCATCCAGTGGGGGACTGCCGATTTACCATTGATGCCCAGGATTTTCGAGATGACGTTGAGATTCTTTAGTTTCGAAAAAACTGTCTGGCGGGACGAAATTGAGAACGCGGCAATTGTCCTGTCTAGAAGAAGCCGGTCCCGATAGTACGGCGAATAGCAGTAGTAATCCGCGCCAAAAGCGCACCACACGATTACCTTTTCCGGACTCGCAGAGCAAACCAGTTCGGCTGCGTCCTCCGTCATGTAGTGGACAAAAATCGCTTCGCACCATTCGACATCGGCTTGTAGTAGATGCAGATCAGAAAATCTGCCCTCGCGAACAACGTTCGGAACTTTCTCCGACAAGCGAAGCACCATTTCGGTACTCTTTTCCGGCACTGCAAAGACGTTGTTTCCCGGGTTTGCAGCCTCACTGACCTCGATCAGCTGCGGCAGAAACTTGTTGACGGACAAAAGGTGTAAAATGCGCATTCCGGAATTCGTCTATCATTCAAAAACTTGATACTGGAGAGACCCCTCTCGATGATCCCGGTTGGACCTTAGTGCATGTTTGGCCAACGGCCCAGTCGCGGCGGTCATAAATTATTGTTTTGGTAAACTCGGGAAATCCCCGTCTCACAATGAGCGTCGCCTCACTACTTTAGACCGGTTCACGTTCATACGGACTCGCATTGATCGGTGCTGCGTCTTGCCGGGTGAACCGATATGGCGCCATCATGCGTTTCCGTATGAACGTGAACCGGTCTAGGATTTCCGTATCGACCTGGGGGCAGGGCTGCAATCCAACAATTTCCGTAGGTGGTTGCCATAACCGCTTCTCGCAAACATCAGGGCCCTTGCAGCCAGTGCCGCCCGGTCAATCCACTTGTTCCGGAAGGCAATCTCATCGGGACTGCCGGCCTGCAGCCCCTGCCGTACTTCGAGCGTACGAACAAAGTTACTCGCGTCCAGCAAGCTGGCGTGAGTGCCGGTATCAAGCCATACGTAACCCCGCCCCAATTGCTCCACTTTCAACTCACCTTCGGACAAATAGGTCTGGAGTAAGTCCGTAATCTCCAGTTCACCGCGCGTGGATGGCTCAATATTTCGCGCTCGCTCTGGGGCGCTTGCGTCGAGAAAATAGAGCCCCGTGACAGCATAGTTCGACAACGGGAGGTCCGGTTTTTCTTCTATCGACACCGCACTGCCGTCGTCATCAAACTCAACCACGCCATAACTCTCGGGATTCGAAACATGGTAGACAAAGGCCGTGGCTCCCCGGCTGTTCCGACTGGCCTGTGCCAGGAGATTCTGCATACCGTGACCAAAAAAAATGTTGTCCCCCAGAATCAAGACAGAAGGCGCGCCGGCCAGGAATTCCTCTGCCAAAATATAGGCCTGCGCCAAACCATCGGGTGACGGTTGAATTATGTATGTGAAAGTAACACCCCATGGTGATCCATCACCCATAAGTCGCTGGAACTGAGCCTGATCCTCGGGCGTGGTGATGATGGCGATGTCACGGATGCCCGCGAGCATCAGGACCGACAATGGATAATAGATCATCGGTTTATCGTAGACCGGCAACAGCTGCTTCGAGACACCCATCGTTATTGGATAAAGCCGGGAACCGGAGCCACCCGCGAGAATAATACCTTTACGCTGAGTCATGCCAGTTTCTGTCCGGTTTCAGTAGGACATATCTCAGGTTTCTTGCGGCGTCCAGGACGTCCTGTACCAATTATTTCTACCGGTGGCCTGTGGTTCATCCGGACATTCCCAACCTGCCATCGCCGCCCCGGCGGCGTTGCAATTCGCGCAGCCAGGACTCGTTGTCAGAATACCATTCAACGGTCTTCTCCAAACCTTCTTCCAGGGTGACCGAAGGCCGCCATCCAATTTCTGTGCGCACTCGCGTCGGATCAATGGCGTAGCGGAAGTCATGGCCCGGACGATCGGCGACGAAGGCTATTAACTGATCATGAGGCGCCCTGGCCGGGTGTTTCGCATCGAGGATGCGACAAATCTGGCGAACGAGATCGATATTACGAACTTCATTCTCACCGCCTATATTATAACTGCGTCCCGGCATCCCCTTTGCCAGGACGGTCAGAAGGGCGTCAGCATGATCCTCAACGTAAAGCCATTCGCGCACATTCCTGCCCGCGCCATAGACGGGAATCGGCGCGCCCGACAACGCTTTGAGAATCGCCGTGGGTATCAACTTCTCAGGATACTGAAAGGCTCCGTAATTGTTTGAACTGTTCGATATTATCACCGGCAAGCCGTAGGTTTTAAACCAGGCGCGGGCGAAATGATCCGACGCTGCTTTCGAAGCGGAATAGGGGTTGCTCGGTGCATATTGCGTCTCCTCGGTGAACCGGTCGGTTTCGTCCAGACTGCCGTAGACCTCATCGGTCGAAACGTGGTGGAATCGGAAGGCATCAGGTCTTCTTCGACGCACCCAATACGTCCGGGCAGCCTCGAGCATGTTGTGTGTGCCGCATACATTTGTTTCGATGAAGGCGTCCGGTCCATCTATTGACCGGTCCACATGGCTCTCGGCAGCCAGGTGCATCACCGCGTCAGGCTGGTGGTCGTCGAAGGTTTGGTCCAAAGCCGTGCGATCTCGGACATTGGCGTGTTCAAAGGCATAGAGCGGACTATCGGCAACTGAAGCGACATTTTCCAGGCAGGCGGCATAGGTCAGTGCATCCAGATTGACGACATAGTGGCCTCGCGCCACCGCCAGACGCACCACCGCCGAGCCAATGAAACCTGCGCCACCCGTCACCATGAGCCGCATCGGTTTAACTTTCGGCCGTTGAGGAAAGCCCAAAAACGGGCCAAAGTCGTGCAACTGCATAGTTGATAGACGTAATCGCCATCATAGTATGGGTTCTCCAGTCAATTCCCACCTTCCATCGATCAAACCATATCCCTATTTGATGAATAATTGCACAGTCGGCTGGACTGTCACATTCTGAATGTCCAGTACCTTCTCGTCGATTGCGGGATCGACGTTTTGTATGAAACCGTCCGGCGCTGGGCACTGAAGTTTGGATTGGCTTATGCTCGCAAGTTGAGACGATAGCGTCCTCGATCAGATGACCGCTGGTACCTGGGCGAAGGGCGGTGTCAGAGGAAACTGGTTTGAGCCAAGCCATCTTGTTCCGTAGTGTCTCTGGATGAGAAACCCGTTCCGCCTTTTCAAGGGTGCTGTCACATAAAATATGATTGAAACAATAAACTGGCCAACCGAAATCAGGCTGCGCCCGGTCAAGCGCACCCTTCACCTGACGTTCGACAATGGCGATGCGTTCGACTTCGATGCCGAGTTTCTGCGTGTCGGAAGCCCGAATGCAGAGGTCAAGGGCCACGGGCCGAGCCAGAAAGTCACCGTTGCCGGCAAGTGCAGGACCACGAATTCCGCGCTTGAGCCCGTCGGCAACTATGCCGTCCGCATCACCTTTGCCGACTATCTCGACAAGCTGGATTTCGAGGAAAAGTCCCGCGATCCCTGATCGTCGTCCGCCAGGAGAGCCCGCGCTTCCTGCAGTTCAGACAGGGTGAAGCCCTCCGTGAACCAGTCATGGATCGGCCGCACGAGCGCTTGCGCCCGGGCTGTTTCCTGCCGCGCCACGTATAACCGCGCAAGACACAAGGCCGCCCGCAATTCCCACATCTTCGCTCCCTGGTCCCTGGCGGCTTCCAGCGCGGCTTCGAAACAGTCTTCGGCCTCTTCCGGGCGGTTCTCCAGGACCAGGAATTCACCTTTGAGCCGCAACTGTTCGGGATAAAATTCTCGCTCACCGGTTTGCTCCAATTTCGGAAGGCTTTCATCAAGGTATGTCAACCCGTCCCGGGCGTCTCCAAGCATCAGCAGGGATTCCAGGTACGTGCACCCCAGGATACCGGCCTGATACGTGTAGTTGGCCTGTTGTGCTGATTCCAGCGCGCGCTTGACGAGGTCCAGTCCTTTGCGATCCCCGGTCTTCATTATTTCTGCTGCACCAATGGAGAGTCCGGAGATCGAGGGATAAAACGAAAGATCATGCACTATGGCCAGATCCCGGAAAGTCGTGCCGCACGTCTCCAGCGCATTTGCTTCCCGGATGGCAAACAGGATGATCGACTCCATCGCAAGGGACATGCAGGTGGTAAGCGGATGTTTCAGGATTTCCGCCTGTGCAATTCCCTGGCGTGACATGGCAAACGCCCGATCGGGATAACCCAACTGGAACAAGACACAGGCATAAAAGCTCCGCACAATGACGCCGGGATTAAAGCCCAAAACCACAATGCGATCGGTCGGTACCGCATCGACCAGATCAAGCGCGGCATCGAAATGTTGTGAAGATCTTTGCAGCTCTCCAAGGTCCTGCTCAACCAGTGCCATGGCCAGGTGACCGGTAAAGAGATCCAGTTCATTCCCAACCTTTTTGGCTCTTTGTGCAACATCCAGTAACTCCTGCGCACCTTGTCTGGCCTTTCTGGGGAAGCCGGTGAACATGTGAAAGCACCAAAGTTGGGAAAGTGCCGCCATCCGCAGTTCGTCATCGCCTATCTCAGACGCAAGGGCATGGGCCCGGTCAAGAGCTTCGCCGGTTTTCGGCGAACTGACCGAGTGCATCATGGCAAAGACTTGCGACCTTTGAAGTTCGACCTCTGCTAACCGGCGCTTCCTCAACGTTTCGTCTTCGATCAGTGCAATCTGGGTCAGGGCTTCTCCGAGCAGGACATAGGTATCGGCTGCAGCACAACGCGAGAGAGCAAGGTCGGCGGCGTCCCTGTAACATTCAATTGCCCGTTGCACGTCTCCCGCTCTGGCCCAGTGCCAGGCCTGAACTACGGGTTCGTAACCTGAACGACTATGCTTGCCACGCTCGAGGGCGATAGCAACCCGGCCGTGAAGTTCAGCACGCCGGGCACGGAAAAGGCTGGAAAATGCAGCATCCTGCACAAGCGCATGTTTGAACCGGTAATAGGTCTCACCATCCATCTGCTTCAAAACGACCAGTTGCGAATTGACCAGCTTTTCGAGTTTCGCAAGAAGTTGCTGAACCTCTCCGCCGGACACCGCGGTCAGCAATGACAGGTCAAACTGCCGACCGATAACCGCCCCGATCTGTGCCACCTCGACCGCAGGCCCAAGGCGGTCAAGTCGGGCCGTAAGCGAGTCCTGCAACGTGACAGGAATTGTCTCGTTGAAGCTTTTGTCACCTGGAGGCGCGCTCGGATCCAGTTGATTGGCCTCTAGGCTTTCCACCACCGCGCGGGTGACTTCCTCAATGAAAAGCGGTACGCCATCTGTCCGGCTGGCAATCCGTTCAAGAGTTTTCTCCGGCAGTCCACTGCCCTTGGCCACCGTCTCAACCAGTTCGCGATTGGCCTCCTCGTCGAGGCGCCCGAGATGCATCACGTTTTCACCAAGGGGCCCGCAGGGCGTATTGTGCCCGTTGACCGCGGTCTGCCACCGCGGCGTGAACTCAGGCCTGGAGGTGACAACGAGCATCACCGGGAGCCTGGGCACGATCTTCATCAGCATCGGCAGGAGTTCCAGCGAACTGGCATCGATCCAGTGGGCATCCTCGAAAACCACAACGACAGGTGATCGTTTGGCAAGATCTTCGATTTGCTGCACTAACGCCTCGTTCGTTCGGTCCTTACGAACCTGGGGATCACTCCATTCGATGTCGGACGGAATTGATAACAGGTCGGCGAGCAACATGAGCCGGTCGCTCGCCAACTTGGCGTCCGGGATGAGGGCGGTCAGTTTTTCCATTTGACGCTCCGGGGGATCGTCCACTGAAAACCGGGCCGCGGTTCTGAGCTGCGAGATCAGCGGATGATATGGGCTCGCGACGTGGTCCGGCGAACAGAAGAACCGAAGCATGAAATGCTCGTCTGCCTGGATTTCAGAACTGAAAGTCGACAAGATTCGCGACTTGCCGATTCCGGCCTCACCGGAGATCAGGAAGCTCAACCCGCTTCCGCTGCGCGCCTGCTCCCAGCACTGGTGCAAGAGGGACATCTCGTCCGCCCGGCCTATCAAGGGGTTGGCGTTCGATCGCAGCGCCTCGAAGCGATTCTCGACACCGCTCTCGCCTGTGACATCGTAGATGCGGGTAAGGCCCTCGAATCCCTTCAGTTGAACCTCACGCCGTTCACCGTATGTAAAAAGGCCCCCGGTCAGTTTTTGTGTCGATTCCGCGATCAGGACTTCAGAAGGGCCGGCGAGAGACTGCAGGCGTGCCGCAAGATTGGGCGACTCGCCGACCACGTCGAGTTCGCGGTCCGTTTCGGTACCTTTGACATCACCGACGATGACAAGCCCTGTCGCTACACCGGTCCTTGTCCGGAGCTCAACGTGGGATCGAAGCTGTTCGGTTCGCCGCGAAATCTCGAGACAAGCGCGAACGGCACGGACCGCATCGTCTTCCTGTGCGGTGGGGTATCCAAAATACGCCATGACGCCGTCACCAACGTATTTGGCAACAAAACCGCCGTGCTGTTGAATCACTTCTGCCGCACATTGCCTAAAAGTGTCGATCACGTCGTTCATGTCTTCGGGATCCAGAATGACCGACATGCGTGTCGAGCCAACGAGATCGCAAAAGATCACCGACAGTTGCCGACGCAGAGGTTGATGTTCGGCCGGCCTGGTTTCCGGCAGTTTATCTCGACCTGCAAGCGCAGAAATCCCGGCGAGCATGACGCGCCGGGGTCCAAGCGGGATGCCAATCTCGCGCAGATCGCTTTCCGTTAAGTGTTGAAGCGCATCTACAGAGATTTCATGCTCCCGGAAGACGTCTGCGAATCGTTCGCAGCCAAGTCCCTTTAGCCATTCCCCAATCGGCATCAGGCATCTTTCCGTATGGCAGCCCCGGTCAGATAGTATACCTCTGTCTGGCCGTTGAGCCAACACGGTCGAGGACACATACCGGTGATTGCTGATGTCCTACTGGTTGAGGTTGAATCCTAGACCGACCAGCGGATGCTCTGCGTGGACCGCATCGCCAATGAGAGCGACGTCGGAAGCCGCGTACTCTTCCGCAAGTTGCATCTCGAACGGGTAACACCAGCGCGGACCAAAATGGCTTGAAAGTCCACCAAATGCACGCCGAACCGTCGTCCAAGTTCCACGTGGAACCCGTTCTCATCGAGCCCCGCAATTCGCCGGGCTTCTTTTGTCGCTTCTGTCCAGAGGAGGGAAGGCCTGTTGTCGGACGGTGGCAGGATTGCGAACGGACCGGCCGGCATGAAATGTTCTTCGGCAATGCCGTTATACGGTTTTTCGTGTTCGACCATTGCGACAAGTCCGCCGCCCAAGCTGAATTTTCCGTTCAATCAGGTTGCACATGAATCCCGACGAACGGTAATGTCCGTCTCTTCAGCCCGTCTCGATTCCGAACTCCCGGCACAGCGGTGTCATTCCCTCGCCATCTAGAAGGCAGTAACAAAGCGTTGGCGTTCTTCCATAACCGAACTCTCTTTCCACGGCATCAACACTTCCTGCAAAGCCAAAAGTGTTACCCATGTGTCCGGTACAAAACGTCACCAATGTCTCGGGTCGCTCAGAGAAAAGTGAACCTGCGTTAT
>JAJFHC010000007.1 GCA_021775835.1 Hyphomicrobiales bacterium
TTCGGCCATCAATCTGCGTACCATGTTCCTACCTATTGTTTCATTTCGCCATTCAGCAGCATGCAGAACCGGGCGGGGTCGATGTTCCCGCCGGTTACAATTGTCGTGATCACCTTGTTCCTGATTTCGATCCGGCTACTCAGAACCGCGGCAATACCAACGGCGGCACCAGGCTCAACCACGAGCTTGTAGTGATCAAAGGCAAATCGCATAGCCTTGCGAACTTCGTCGTCGCTGGCCACCAACGCCCCTTCCAGAAGATCAAGATTGATCGGAAAGGTCACATCGTTTGGAATCGGTGTCATGATTGCATCGCAAATCGTGCGTTGTCCTTTCGGATTCGCAACCCGCTCGCCTGCGATCAGCGAACGGCGTGTGTCGTCAAACAGTTCAGGTTCGACGGAATATACCTGGGTCTTTGGCGACGAAGCTCGCATCACGACGGCCGTAGAAGCTGTCAGCCCGCCACCCCCACAAGGAACCAGCACCGCGTCCAGGTTGGCGCCGAGATCGCGCGCCTGCTCCAGCACCTCGACGGCTACCGTTCCTGCCCCCGCCAGCACGTGAGGGTTTGCGCTTGGAGGCACGATAGTGCGGCCCGTTTGCTTTCGAAGTCGTTCGACCACCTCATCACTGTTTTCACTGTCCCGCTCGAACGTCGTAATTTCGGCACCAAGGGATCGAGTGGCCGCCACTTTGGCGGAAGGCACGTCACTGGGCATCACAATGAGCGCAGTCGTCCCGAGAAGCTGCGCTGCCAAGGCCACGCCTTGAGCATGATTGCCCGATGAATAGGTGATGACACCCGCCACCCTTTCGGCATCAGTCAGCTGCCGAATGCAATTGTAGGCTCCGCGGATCTTGAATGCCCCGGTGCGTTGGGCACACTCGGCCTTGATCAGGAGACGGCCGCCGATGGATTTGTTGACGTCTGCATTCTCAAGCAGCGGTGTACGGGAGACAACGCCGCAAAGCGCCAAAGCGGCCTTAGAGACGTCCTGCAGCGTGACCGGGTGTGGTGTCGGGGCTGGGATCTTCACAGTCGCCAGACCATCACAGGGACCGCTGTGTCAGACGATTTGAATATGTCGCTCACAAGACCCATGCCGCTCCCCTTCATAGGCATTTCCGTATTTCGGCAAATACCGAAGTATAAATGGAGCTATCTGGCCGCGCGGCGCTTGTCAAGCTTCGGTACTTCGGGCATTAACGAAACATGGAACAGGACAAAGCTATTGAGGTCTTCGCCGCCCTCGCCCAACCATCACGCATGACAATATTCCGCCTGCTTGTGCGTACCGGGCCGAATGGACTTCAGGTTGGGGAAATATCGCGCAGACTGGACATCGTGGCCTCGACGCTTTCGGGCCACCTATCCGTGTTGAAACGGGCCGGACTCTTGAAGGCGACGAGAAACCAAAGGGAAATCCATTACGCGGCGAATCTCGCCATCGTCAACGACATGGTCAGCTTCCTGCTGGCTGACTGCTGTGATGGCCGTATGGAGAATTGTTCGGAGATACTGTCTCTTCTCGAAGTTGGATAACCACAGGCCGGCGGCTCGGTGTAGCGGTCAAGTCACATCGGTGTTTCTATGTCTCATGCATCCCCAACCAGCTCAAGCCAGTCATCTTCGCTCAGCACTTCCACATCCAGTTCCTGTGCCTTCTTCAGCTTCGACCCGGCCCCCGGTCCGGCCACCAGTATATCCGTCTTGGCGGACACTGATCCCGATACCTTGGCACCAAGACCTTCGGCACGGGCCTTGGCCTCGTTGCGGGTCATGCGTTCAAGGGAGCCGGTAAAGACGACGGTCCTGCCGGCCACCGGCGACGTCGTCTCGGTAGCCGTCAGGGGTTCGGGAGACACTTCCGCGAGCAGATCGTCGACGACCTTGCGATTGTGCGGCTCGCCGAAGAATTCGATCATGGCTTCCGCGACCACTTCGCCGATGCCGTCGATGCCGAGGAGTTCCGCATAGGGTTCGGAGGCGCGATCCTGGGCAGCTTCCAAAACGGCCAGGAAAGCCTCCATCGTGCCATAGGTTCGTGCCAGAAGCCGGGCTGTCGTCTCCCCCACATGACGGATTCCCAAGCCGAATATGAACCGGTCGAGCGACACGTTGCGCCGTGCATCGATCGCCTCGAATAGGTTCCTGGCGGACGTTTTGCCCCAACCCTCCCGGCCCCTCAGCGGTTTTACTGAACGCGCATCGCGGGCCGCCAGCGTAAAAATGTCGGCGGGCTGCATGACAAGGCCATCCAGGTAGAAGGCCTCTGCCTGCTTGGCGCCAAATCCTTCGATATCAAGCGCATTGCGGGAAACGAAATGCTTGAGGCGCTCGACCGCTTGTGCCGGACAGATCAGGCCGCCAGTACACCGCCGCGCCACATCCGCCTTACCGGTTTTCGGATTGATTTCGCGCACCGCATGGCTGCCGCAGGCGGGACAGATCTCGGGAAAGACATAAGGTTCCGCGCCGGCGGGACGTTTATCCTCAAGAGAACCAACAACTTGCGGAATCACGTCGCCGGCACGCTGGACAATCACCGTATCCCCGATACGCACGTCCTTGCGGGCAATCTCGTCTTCGTTATGGAGCGTGGCATTGGAGACAACGACACCACCCACGGTCACCGGTTCCAGTTTGGCCACCGGCGTGAGCTGGCCGGTTCTGCCAACCTGGATCTCAATGTCACGCAGGATCGTGGTCGCCTGTTCGGCTGGAAACTTGTGAGCGATAGCCCACCTAGGCGAACGCGAAACGAACCCCAGACGACGCTGCCAGTCGAGCCGGTCGACCTTGTAGACAACACCGTCGATATCGTAACCGAGGCTTGAACGCTGGCTTTCGATTTCCCGATAGACACCGAGCATCTGCTCGACATCGCCGCACTGACGGAACAGGGGATTGATCGGAAATCCCCAGTCTCCAAGCACGCTGACACCTTCCGAATAGGTGTCGAACGGTGTTTCCGACATTTCGCCCCAGGCATAGGCAAAAAACCGCAGCGGACGTGACGCAGTAATCTTCGAGTCGAGTTGACGAAGCGATCCGGCCGCAGCATTGCGCGGATTGGCAAATACAGGGTCGCCGGTTTCCTGCTGGCGGTCGTTCAGGGCCTGAAAGGATGCATGGCTCATGTAGACTTCACCGCGAATTTCGGCGACGCCCGGCCACGTGTCGCCCCGAAGGCGCAGGGGAATGTCCTCGATGGTCCGGATGTTGGCGGTAACATTCTCGCCGATCTGTCCGTCTCCCCGGGTGGCAGCCACCGCCAGTTTACCGTCCTCATAGCGAAGCGACGCCGACAATCCGTCTATCTTGGGTTCGGCGGTCATGGTGACCTGTTCGTCATCGGCCAGTCCGAGAAACCGCCGTATCCGGTCGATGAAATCCGTAACATCGCCATCGTCGAAGGCGTTTCCCAGGGACACCATTGCGACGGCGTGTGTGACCTTTGCAAATTTTTCCGATGGAGCCGATCCGACACGCCGTGACGGAGAATCGGCCCGGACAAGATCTGGAAAATGCGATTCCAGGGCTTCATTGCGCTGGCGAAGCCGGTCGTAGTCCCCATCTGAAATGGTCGGTGCGTCGTCCTGATGGTAGCGACGGTCGTGTTCGGCAATTTCATGGGCCAGTTGTTCCAGTTCCAGGGCCGCTGCAGCTTCATCGAGAGACCCATCAATCTCTGTAACGTCGTCTCGCCCCGTCTCCTCATTCGATGTCATACTGAGCTTCCAATCAGCTTGTCGGCGGCAGCCCGCGCCTCATCCGTTATTGTTGCTCCGGAAAGCATGCGGGCGATCTCTTCGCGTCGGGTCGTATCGTCCAGTGTCTGGATCCGGGTAAAGACCAGACCGTCAGCGCCGCTGTCACCTGTCCCTTTCGAGATCAGAATGTGAGAAAAGGCTCGCGCTGCAACCTGAGGCGAGTGCGTAACCGCCAGTACCTGCAATGAGCTGGAAAGACGATCCAGCCTGACCCCGATGGCTTCAGCAACAGCCCCACCGACGCCAGTATCGATCTCGTCGAAGATCAGGCTCGGCGCACTGCCGCGTTCCGCGAGAACTACTTTCAACGCCAGCATGAACCGGGCAAGTTCACCGCCTGACGCGACCTTCATGAGTGGTCCTGCCGGCATGCCGGGATTGGCTGCGATCCGGAATTCCGCCCTGTCAAACCCCTTTGGCCCACATGCGGTGTCGTCGAGACGTTCAATCAGCGTCTCGAACTTGGCCTTTTCCAGTTTGAGCGGCGCCAGTTCCTGCATGACCCTCTGATCAAGCTGGGCAGCTGCCTTGACCCGTTTCTCGCTTAATGCGCTGGCACGGTCGAGAAATGCGTTTCTGGCGGTCTCAGCGTCCATTTTCAGCTGTCTGAGCGTGGATTCATCGCTATCCAGGGCGGTAAGTTGTGCTTCCATGGTGTTGCGCAGGGCAACCAGACCGTCAACGGTTACATTGTGTTTGCGGGCCAGAGCCCGCAGAGCAAAAAGCCTTTCTTCGGCCTTTTCCAGCGCTCGCGGATCGTACTCGATATCGTTTATCGCCGCCGCTACCGCAAGCTTGGCCTCCGCCATTTCGACGAGCACTCTCTCCATTGCCGCCGTGGCGGAATCAAGACGGCCCGCCGCCCTTTCGCCCGAACGCTCCAACTTGCGCAACGCCGCATTCAGCCGCGCTTCCGTCGTACCGTCGCCTGTCAAAGCTTTTTCGGCTTCCTGCAGGTCTTCAGATATTTTTTCCGCACTCATCATCAGCGTTCGCAGGGCGGAAAGTGACTCCTCCTCACCTTCCTCCGGACCGGCCTGTGCGAGCTCTGCAACGGCATGCTCGATGTAGTCCCTCTCCCGCAGAGCCTTGTCCAGCATGGTCTGGTGCTGTCGCAGTGCCTTTTCCGCGGCCTGCCAGGTGGCAAAGGCACTCTCGACGGTTGTCACGTGAGCAGCCAGCCGGCCATAGGCGTCGATGAGGCTCAAATGCGAATCCGGGTCAAGGAGTGCACGGTCGTCGTGTTGGCCATGGATCTCCACCAGCGAACCGGCGATCGACTTCAGCATCTGAACACTGACGGGCTGATCGTTGACAAAGGCACGCGTGCGTCCATCCGCCGACTGAACCCGTCGTACCAGAAGGTCGCCATCGCACTCGATGTCATTGTCATTGAGTTTTTTGATGGCTTCGTGATCGGGCACCAGTTCAAACTGGGCCGTGACCAGCCCCTGTGTGGCACCGGTGCGCACCAGGCTGCCATCCCCACGCGCGCCCAGCGCCAGGCCCAACGCATCGAGCATGATCGACTTGCCGGCGCCGGTTTCCCCGGTCATCACGGTCAGGCCCGACCCAAGCGTCAGGTCGAGTTCGTCGATGAGGACAATGTTGCGAATGGATAGGGCGACAAGCATGACGCCCCTATATCAGAAAGGAGTGATGGATTTCCACGCTAGACTTATCCAACTTTCCTTATTTTCACGCGGCTCAAGCCCGTCGGTCTTCAAAAGCGTATAAGAATCCTGGTACCACTGGGTATCGGGGAAGTTATGCCCCAGAACAGCGGCAGCGGTTTGCGCCTCGCCTTTGACACCCAGCGCCATATACGCCTCGGAAAGGCGCATCAACGCTTCCGGTGTGTGCGAGGTGGTCTGGTAGTTGGTCACAACCGTGCGAAACCGGTTGATAGCAGCCACATAGGCGTGTTTCTTCAGGTAATAACGACCAACCTTCATTTCCTTGCCTGCCAGATGATCGCGCGCCAGAATCGACTTGCGTTTGGAATCGGCGGCATACTGGCTGTCCGGGAAGCGGCGCTCGACTTCCGTCAGGGCATCAAGAGCCTGCTGGGTCACCCGCTGGTCCCGGCCCACGTCAATAATCTGTTCGTAGTAGCTCAGGCCAATCAGGTAATACGCATAAGGCGCATCCTTGTGACCCGGATAAAGCGTAACGAACCGGTTGGCGGCAAGAATCGTATTGTCATACTCGTTGCGCTCATAATGCGCAAAAGCCGTCATCAAAATCCCGCGCCTGGCCCAAGGCGAGTACGGATGCTGCCGCTCTACCTCTTCGAACTGTTTCGCCGCCTTCTTGTATTCTTTCTGACTAAGCAGTTTCTGGCCTTCGGCATAGAGTTTCTCGGCGGAAGGCCCGCTTGCCGACGCCTTGGCGGACGCCGGCTGAATGCCGTCAGATGCGCCGGAAGACGATGGATTGTCATCGCCCCAGACGGCCTGCAATGCCGAACAGCCACTCAACGCGAAAAGAAGACCAATCGCGCAGGCGACTCCCACGAAAGGCGAACGCCTGCTCTTCGAAGCGATCTGCATGTCCGCCCGAAGTGGCGCGGGAATCAACAGTTCCTCAGCCGTTTTGCGTTGATTTTTCAATTCTATGTCTTTCAAATCAAACTCTTTTACGGCGCTGGCATGCCAAACAGCTTTTCAAGCGATCGAAACCGCGCACGTTTTACAATACGATTTATAACACAAATCTGCCGGATGCTCACTACGAACTTTGTAACTCATAGTCGCAGTATCTCATAAGCCCACGCCGATCCAGAACTGAGTCACAATCAGGTTAATCCGGATAGCGGTCAATTGGGGCAACATTGTGGGAAATCAACCATTCTTGAGGGTCACCTGTGCGTCAATCCCTGACAGATCAACTCCTCCTCACAATGCCCATCGCAAAAGTGCAGGGTGCCCCAATGCATAAGGCCCGGCGAAATTCGCCGGGCCTTAAATGGTTTGAAGTGCGTTGTTCAGTTCGCCTGGCGTCTCAGGAACGCCGGGATTTCAAGCTGGTCTTCATCGAAATCCGGGTCATTTGCCGTCGTCTTGTGGGCAACAACCTGAGGCGTGTTGTGCCGTTCGGCCGAGGTCGGCGCAGTGGGCGCCTCCGCACCGAATTGGGAGCTCATGGAAGGCTCCCGCGGCTTCGGCGTCTCCGCCGGCGTTTCCTTGCGGCCAAGGCCTACATTGGCCAGGCGCTCAAGGAAACCAGCCCTCTTCTTTTGGGCGCGCAGGCCAATCTCCTGGACCTTGCCGTTGCGGGCTTCCATCTCCCGCACGGCGATCGGCGGAAAGTCGTCGATCTCGGGCATTCTCGGCGCATACGGGTTCTCCGTATCGTCGATCATGACCGGGTGCTGCCGTATGGGCTGTTGTGGTTCGGGTTGAGCCATCTGCGCCGGCTGCGGGTTTTGATGGGCAGGCCGCGTCGCCTGAGGCGGGGCAACCGGGGCTGATTCTTCGACTGGCATGGCGGTCGGCCGCAGCTCTGCCTGGGTCATTGCCGGCATGGGCGGTGCAATCGGAGCACTTGGTTCCGGAGCCTGGATCGTGTCTTCAACTGTCGGTTCAGGCAACGACGGTTCGGGGTTTGAGTTTTCTGCAACCGCCTCGTCAGGATATTCTCTTACCTGAATGTCCGCACGGGGCGGCAGAGGATTGGGCAGTACCGGTTCTGTCGCCCTTGCCACGAAAGGAACAGCGGCAGGTGCCGGTGCCGTTTGCGCCGGCTGGGTTGTTTCTTCTGCATTGAAGGACGGCCGATCGGAAATCACGTAAGCGGCCCGCCGGTTGTTGACTGGCGAGGTCCGCTCGACAGGCGTTTCCTGAGGCAGGTCTCCGAAGACAGCTTCCTGAGAAATGCCGGTCGCGACAACGGACACCCTGATGACACCGTCGAGTGTTTCATCAAAGGTCGCGCCGAGAATGACATTGGCATCCTTGTCGACTTCTTCGCGGATGCGGCTGGCAGCCTCATCGACTTCATAAAGCGTCAGATCGTTACCGCCAGTGATGCTGATCAGAAGCCCGCGGGCACCCTTCATGCTGACATCGTCGAGCAATGGATTGGCAATTGCCGCCTCGGCCGCTTCGTGCGCCCTCTTCTCACCGGATGCTTCACCGGTTCCCATCATCGCCTTGCCCATTTCACTCATGATCGAGCGCACATCGGCAAAGTCTAGATTGATCAGACCTTCCTTGACCATGAGGTCTGTAATTCCGGCTACACCGGAATAAAGAACCTGGTCAGCCATTGCGAAAGCGTCGGCGAAGGTGGTCTTTTCGTTGGCGATGCGGAACAGGTTCTGATTGGGAATGACAATCAGTGTATCCACATGACCAGCCAGTTGGGAGATACCGCGTTCGGCGGTCACCATCCGGTTCTGGCCTTCAAACTGGAAGGGCTTGGTCACCACGCCAACCGTCAGGATGCCCTGCTCCCGGGCCGCCCTTGCAATCACGGGTGCCGCCCCGGTTCCGGTCCCACCACCCATGCCGGCAGTGATGAATACCATGTGAGCGCCGGATAGGTGGTCGATGATCTCGGGCAGCGCTTCTTCAGCCGCCGCACCGCCGATTTCCGGATGTGAGCCGGCACCGAGCCCTTCGGTCAGGGCCGTTCCCATCTGAATCCGGCGATCGGCGCCGCTTTGGGCAAGCGCCTGAGCGTCGGTGTTGGCAACGACAAATTCCACCCCTTCAAGGTTGGACTCGATCATGTTGTTGACGGCGTTACCGCCGGCACCCCCGACACCGAAGACGGTTATGCGGGGCTTGAGTTCAGTAGCATCGGGAAGTTTCAGATTGATCGTCATGATGACTTCTATTCAGTTACTAAGGAATTGTTCAACTTTGTTACCAAGACTCTAACAAACCGTTAACGCCGGTTTACCTTTGTGTTCTATTTTGATTCAATGCCATGCCAATCGTTAACAGGGTGTTAACGAATCGAATCACTTTGCAAAGAAATGATGAATATCAGCTCTTTACAAAACCCATGATCGAAAGCGCGTCAGAAGCAAAATGGGCGCCCGAAAACGACCGGACGCCCATTTCGTGGCGAGAGGCCAACCTGCACCGGCCAAGGCCTCAGCGTTCAAAAAATACTCAACCAGCCGTAACCGGATCGATCAGGCCCGTCACCTCGGTGATCGTTGATGGGTAACGGTTTCAGGAGCGCTCAAACATGATGGCTACATCCGTAGCGACCTGCGGACAATGACCGCGATCTGGATGGGTCTGGACAAGGTCCAGAATGCCGTAGACGACGAACGCATGGTCCTCATTGGTGACAAGTCACTCGCTGCGAGCATGCAGCAATGGCTAAGGCTAAGCCCGTTTGCCGTTCATGAAAAACAAGTGGCCTGACGTCAATTTCGTGAGATTGGCGTACCGTCCCGTGGAATGATCAGAAGCTTTCCTTGATCCACTGTCCGACGCGGCGGAAATAGCCGGCATCAAAACCAGCCGCCCGGTTAGCCACCGGAATACCGGCGTCCACGTCAGGGTTCAGGGCATACCGAAGCAGTCCGGCAACAACCGAAAAGGATGGCCCCCGCGCCGTATCGGGCAGGCCGACGACGCCCTGGGGCGTGCCCATGCGCACCTGCTTGTCGAGCACCGAACCTGCCAGTACACGCAGGCCGTTCATCTGGCTGGCACCGCCTGTGAGCACAACCCGGCGCCCGCCGAGATGTTCGAATCCGCTGCCCCTGATCCGGTCGCGCACGAGTTCGAGGGTCTCTTCCAGGCGGGGTTGAATGATGCCGGTCAACATGGACTTGGGGATCTTGTTGACCGTGTCCGTGCCATGTTCACCGACCAAAGGCACGGCAATGATCTCACGTTCGTCCGAAGCGCTCGGCAAGGCGCTGCCGAAAAGAGCCTTCATGCGTTCGGCATGAGCCGTCGAGGTCGAAAGTCCCCGGGCAATGTCGGCTGTCACATGTTGGCCGCCCACCGGCAGGGCGTCGGCAAAAACCATGTTGCCTTCGAAAAAGATAGACACCGAAGTCGTCCCCCCACCCATGTCGATGCAGGTTACGCCAAGGTCCTTCTCGTCTTCGACGAGGGTAGAAATGCCGCTGGCATAGGGTGCTATGACAAAGCCGTCGACGCCCAGATGACATCGCTCCACACAGACCGCCAAATTGCGCATCGGGCCGGGATCGGCCGTAATGACGTTGAGATCAACGCCGAGCGTTTCGCCGAACATGTTCTCAGGATTGCGAATACCGCTTGTGCCGTCGAGGGAGTACCCCACCGGCGTGGTGTGAATGACGATTTTGGAACCCGGGTCCACGTGGGAATGGGTCAGGTGCAGGAGTTCACGAATGTCGTCGCCCTCGACTGCCGGGCCCTCTAGTCCCATCTTCGCGCTGTAACCCTGGCACATCGGCCGGCCACCGGACACGTTGACGAAGACATGCTCCACCGTCACGTTGGCCATACGTTCCGCCGCATCCACGGCCGCGCGAATGGAGAATTCCGCCGCATCCATGTCGACGATACTGCCCGCTTTGATGCCCGATGCGCCCTTGTGGCCTATCCCCAGAACCTGTAACTGCCGGCGGTCCGGCCCGGGACCGCCTGAGCGGGCGCCTGCCACCTTCGCGATCAGACAACTGATTTTGGTACTGCCGATATCGAGCGCCGCCACATGGGTCGGACGTGAACCGGGAATGCGCGGGCCACCGCCGTTACGCTCACTAAGGGATACTACATTCATACTCTAGCCCTTTTTACGCTTGGACTTACTCGATGCCTTGAATCCGGCCTTGCGCCGTTCAATCGCTTCATCGCTCAGACGCATGGTAATCCGGTCCGGTAAACGGAAATCGATCTGTTGCACGTCTCGTGAGAGAATGCCGTGTTCATTTTCGAGCGACTTGAGTTCAGCGATTGCCGTTGTCACATCGCCTTCCGGAAGCAGGACCGTCGTGCCATTTTCGAATTTGATATTCCAGCGCCGCCCGGCGACGAGGATCGAAGCCCGCATCCGGGATTTAAGAACCGGAAACTGATCCATTACAGCGACAAGCCCGGCCATGCGATCTTGGGCACCCGGCCCGACCACATGGGGCAGAAACGTAAAATTCTCCGGGTGAAGCCCGTTGAGCCAGGCCCCGGTCTTGTCGACCACCTTGAAGCCGCCATCGTTTTGCCAGACCGCAAAGGGTTGGCGTTCCTTGACTTCCACTACAATACGATCCGGCAACATGCGCCTGACGTTGGCGGACTCAATCCAGCCTATCTGCTCAAGCCGGGCCCGCGCATTGTCAGTGTCGAAACCGGCAATTGAGTCGCCCTTGACGAGACCGATGGCCGCCAGGATCTCGGGCATTGACGCCCTGTCGCGGCCGACCACGGAGATTTGCTCGGTTGCCAGGCCGAGACCGGCCAGCACGCCATTTCCCAACGCCGAAACAGAACTGCCCAGAGACGAAACATGGCCGCCCC
Source organism: Hyphomicrobiales bacterium (assembly GCA_021775835.1). The sequence goes on from JAJFHC010000007.1 coordinate 11,253, forward strand.
AGGTCATGGAGAAGATCAGGGATGCGGCCAGAAAGGCGCCCGCAGCCCAGGGTGGATTGGAAACCTCACGCTCACGCTCGAGCAGGTCCTTCCAGAAACGGCGGACAAAACCCTCACGGGCCCGGAAACGGCGGTTGTTGGCGGCTACATTGGGGGCCTGCTGGCTGACCTGTTCGGCTCGGCGGATATACCCACGGCGGGCACCACGGCGCATCGGTTGATCCGCAGGATCGCGTCCGGCTGTGGCACCAGGCCTATGCGGGCTCACCTGCGGCATGAAGCATCCTCTACCATCCAGCGGGTGATTTCCTCGTAGGAATGCCCGGCATGCTCGGCAAGCTCTGGGACCAGGGATGTTCCTGTCATGCCCGGCTGGGTGTTGGTTTCCAGGATAATCAGTTCACCACCGGGCCCTTCCGTATCGTTCCAGCGGAAATCGGAACGCGAAACCCCACGGCAACCCAATGCCTGATGCGCCTTCAGGGCGTATTGCTGTACCTGGCGATACAGGGCATCGGGGACACGGGCAGGCAGGACGTGGTTTGACCCGCCTTCCGAGTATTTCGCCTTGTAATCGTAAAAATCAGTCATCGGCTCAATTTCGATCACCCCAAGAGCGACGTCGCCCATCACAGCACAAGTCAGTTCGCGGCCTGGAATGAAGCGTTCCACCATGATCTTGTCGGTGTTCGAACCCTCTCCGGACAAGGCTCTCACGAGCAACTGACTTGCCTCCTCCTCTATGATGTATACCCCTACACTTGATCCTTCGTTAACGGGCTTGATCACATATGGCACAGGTAGTGGATGACCGAGGGCGGCTTCAGCCCGGGTCACCACCCGGCTTTCAGCAACCGGAATGCCGGCCTGCCGGAAAATGACCTTTGCCTGCTCCTTGTCCATGGCGAGCGAAGACGCCAGGACACCGGAGTGCGTGAAGGGAATTTCCAGGACTTCCAGAATGCCCTGAAGACAACCGTCCTCTCCCCACCGGCCATGCAGGGCATTGAACACCACGTCTGGTTTCATCTCGGCCAGCACTGTGGCGATATCCGGCTTCACATCGACCAGGGAAATTCTGTAATTCGATTTCGACAGCGCTTCTGCGCAGGCCTTGCCCGACGCAAGGCTGACCTCGCGTTCTGCCGACCATCCGCCGTAGAGCACTGCAACGTGTTTGGCGTCTTCATTCATGGCAACACTCCGCTAACGGGCCGGTTGTTTCTGCCCGACTCTCTTGATTTCCCAATGGAGTTCGACACCGCTGGATTCCAGCACCCTTCGCCTCACGGTCTCGCCGAGGGTTTCGATGTCATCGGCACTTGCCTGACCTTCATTGATGAGAAAATTACAGTGTTTTTCAGACACTTGCGCTCCACCCACTTGCAGGCCACGACAGCCGGCGGCGTCGATCAATTGCCAGGCTTTGCCACCGTCTGGGTTTTTGAATGTGCTGCCACCGGTGCGGCTGCGGACCGGCTGGCTGGACTCGCGGGCTTGCGTGATCGACCGCATTTCCTCGGCAATGATCGCAGGGTCACCGGCCTTGCCCTGAAACAGAGCTTGCGTAAAAATAAGATCCTCGGACGCACCGCAGTGCCGGTAGGAATAGTTCATATCGTCGACGCTCAGAACGTGCCTGGCGCCGGCCCGGTCGTAGGCTGTCGCTTCGACCAGAACGTCGACAGTCTCACGCCCATACGCACCGCCATTCATCCGCAACGCGCCGCCAACCGTCCCCGGTATGCCGCGATAAAAACTGAGACCGGCAATCCCGGCATCCAGTGCCGCCTTGGCAACTTTGACATCCGGAACGGCGGCGCCCGCCCGTACCTGCCAACCGGGTTCAGTTGACGTTTTACCGAAGGCTCTTCCAAGACGGATGACAACCCCTCTGAAACCTCCGTCGCGCACCAAAAGATTTGAACCGACTCCAACGACCAAAACCGGCACTTCAGGCGGACAATTGTTAAGGAAATGTCCGAGATCCTCCTCGTCCGCGGGAGAGAAGAGAACATCGGCAGGACCGCCTACCCGAAACCATGTGAGGCCCGACATGCTTTCGTTCACGATGTAGCGGCCACGAACTTCCGGCAATGTGTTGAGAAGATCGTCGCCTGTCATGATGTACCTTCCGGTACGGAAGTCCCAGGATAGGCTTCAAGGGCTTCCGGTAGCGCATTCGCCCATTGGGTAATCGTTCCCGCCCCAAGACAAATCACGATATCGCCGGGGACCGCAACGTCCGCGATAATCGGCGCAAGGTGTTCAGGCCCCTCAAGACCAAGCACGTGGCGATGGCCCCGGTTGATCAACCCTTCGACCAGTGTATCCCGGTTGATGCCCTCGATTGGTGCCTCGCCTGCCTCATAGACCGGCGCGACGATAACCGTGTCGGCGTCATTGAAACAGGTGCAGAAGTCATTGAACAAGCTCTGCAATCGGGTGTAGCGATGCGGTTGCATCACCGCTATGACGCGGCCTTGCGTTACTTCCCTGGCGGCTTTCAATACTGCCAGTATCTCAACCGGGTGATGTCCATAGTCGTCAAAAATGGTGACACCGTTCCAGATTCCGACTTTCGTAAAACGACGTTTCACACCGCCGAATCCACGCAACGCATCCCTGATCGTGTCGTCATCGATTCCCAGTTCCGCAGCAACGGTAATCGCCGCCACGGCATTCGACGCGTTATGTTCCCCTGGCATGGGCAGGCGCAGGCCTGCAATCTCGCGTGTATCACCTGTGGTACGATCGGTAAGCACGACATCAAAGCAGGCATCGCCTTCGACATATGTCAGGTTTGCCAGCCTGACATCGGCCTGGGGGCTGACGCCATAGGTGATGATCCGCCTGTCGACGATCCGCCCGATCAGCGACTGCACTTCCGGGTGGTCGATGCACATCACGGCGAAACCGTAGAACGGCACGTTTTCGACAAACGCCAGGAACGCATCCCGCAGGGTATCGAAATCGCCGTAGTGATCCAGATGCTCGGGGTCGATGTTCGTGACAACGACGATTTCCGCGGGCAGTTTAACGAATGTGCCGTCGGATTCATCCGATTCCGCGACCAGCCAGTCGCCTCCGCCCAGGCGGGCGTTGGTGCCATAGGCATTGATGATCCCGCCATTGATGACCGTGGGATCGAACTTAGCCCCTTCAAGCAGGGTCGCGACCATTGACGTGGTGGTCGTTTTACCGTGCGTCCCGCCAATCGCGATCGATGACTTGAGCCGCATCAGTTCCGCCAGCATTTCGGCGCGCCGAACCACCGGCAGAAAACGGCTTCGCGCAGCCACGACTTCCGGGTTATCGGCTTTCACAGCCGACGAAATGACCACGACCTTCGCCTCGCCGAGATTGGCCACGTCATGGCCCACAGAAACCGGAATACCGAGCCCCCGGAGGCGCTCTACATTGGCGTTGGCGGCAATATCCGAGCCCTGGACCACATAGCCCAGATTCCGCATGACCTCGGCTATACCGCTCATGCCAATACCGCCAATCCCGACAAAGTGGATCGCGCCCACATCCTGCGGCATTCTCATGTCAATTCCTCGTCGGCCTTGGCCGTCCCGTCTTGTTCATTTTCATCGCGGGCCTTGTCTTCCGAACCACGCCCGTTCTTCCCATCGCCTTCGCTGCACGCGATAACCAGATCCGCCAACCGTTCGACGGCGTCCGGCACCCCGAAGCCACGCGCCTTGTCTGCGGCATCAGCCAGTCGATCGGGGTTTTCAAACAGGTCCCGCAACATCGGACCGAACGTCTCGACCTCGAAATCGCTTTGTTCACAGATCCAGCCACCTCCGGCATCTGCGAAGGCTTGGGCGTTATACAATTGATCATTGTCGAGGGAATGCGGCAAAGGGACCATGACGGCCGGCCGCCCAATGACGCCGAGTTCGCTCAAAGTCGATGCTCCGGACCGGCAAATCACCAGATGAGCCTCTGCTATTCTCGATGGCATGTCGCTGAAGAACGCCGAAAGATCTGCATCGACCTTGTGCGACTCATAGCGGAACCTGACCCGTTCCAGGTCTTCCCGGCGGCATTGCTGGGTTATCCGCAAACGCTTTCTCATGCGTTCATCCAGCAGTCCTACTGCACCAGGCACGATATCGCTGAAAACACGCGCACCCTGACTGCCTCCGAACACCACCAGGTCGATTGGGTCGTCGCCTTCCGGCAAAACGTATGGACGGGCAGCGCAATCGATGACGGCATCCCGCACGGGGTTGCCCGTGACGGACACTTTGGAAGTCGCCTCGGGCGGCAACAGGCGCGGCTCGTCAAATGTCGAGGCGATTGCGCCGACCGACTTGGCAAGCAAACGGTTCACGCGGCCCATGACCGCGTTCTGCTCGTGCATGATTGTCGGCACGTGCCGCAGGCGCGCTGCCAGCAGAGGCGGCATGGTCGGGTACCCGCCAAAACCAATCACGAAATCGGGCTTCAGGCGGCGAATGGCAAAATACGCCTTGATGACACCGGCCAGGATCTTGAAGACCCCAACAATCGCCTTTAGCGGTGCCCGCGGTGACAGCGTTGCAGACGGTATCTCAATCACTTCTTCGCAGGGGAATGCAGCGCCATACTGGTTGACCCGTTCATCGGACATCAACACCACGCGCCATTGTCTTCGCTCAAGTTCCTGCGCAAGCGCCTGGGCGGGAAACAAATGTCCCCCGGTGCCGCCCGCCGCGATGATCCCGACGCGCCCTGGCGCATCGTTACCCGTCACAGTCATCCAAACGCCTTTTGCACATAACCCTGCGGTGCCCACATTCCGCGCGACATATGAGTGGCCGGGCGCCGTCGTGTCAGAGCAAGGGCCAGCCCAACCGTAAAGGCGATCGAGATCAGGGACGATCCACCGTAGGAAATGAAGGGTAACGTCATGCCCTTGGCCGGCAGAAGGCTCAGGTTGACGCCCATGTTGATAACGGTTTGCAGGCCGAACAACCCCATCAAACCGGCGGTCGCCAACCTCCGGAAAGTATCGGTTTCGTTCAGGCCGCGGTTTAGTCCCCGGACCACCACAAACGCGAAAATCGCGACCAGTGCGATGCACGCAAGGATTCCGAATTCCTCTGCTATGACGGCAAAAATGAAATCACTGTGTGCATCCGGCAGAATGAGCTTGAAAGACCCTTCGCCCGGCCCCTGGCCCAGCAAACCACCGTTGGCGAAGGCCTGAAGGGCGACGTCGACCTGGAACGTATCCCCCGATGTCGGATCGAAAAACCGATCGATGCGTGTGGTGACATGGGGAATGGCAAAATAGGCGACAACGAATCCGCACAGCCCGAAAATGCTGAGACCGGTGATCCAGAGCCACGAGAGGCCTGCCAGAAAAAACATCAGTCCCCAGGCGGCGGTCACGAGGATCGTTTGACCGATGTCGGGTTGCAGCACCAGCAGGGACACGAACACGGCATACAACACCACGGACAGGAAATTGCCGGGGATGTCGCGGCGCTGGGTCGCTTCTGAGAACAACCAGGCGGTCAACACGATGAAGGCGGGTTTCACAAATTCCGATGGCTGGATGGAAACGCCGCCGAAATTCAGCCAGCGGGTTGCACCCTTGACCTGTGGTCCGACCAGGATCGTCATTACCATGAGAGCCAATCCAACGACGGTGACCACGAGCGCCACCCGCCGCGCCATGGTGGCCGACATCATTGACGAGGCCAGCAAAACGACCAGTGACGGTACCAGATAGACCATTTGACGTGACACAAAATGAAACTCGTCGAGCCCCAGACGTTGGGCCACAGGCGGACTGGCCGCCATGCACAGGAGGATCCCAAGCGCCATAAGCAGCAGAATTGCCGCGAGCATCCAGCGGTCGACTGTCCACCACCATTCCGCAACAACGCTGCGATCGGTTCGGCTGATGTTCATCATGCGGCAACCTCCTTCTTCATGGCAACGCCGTCCAGGTTCGCCACCAGCGACCGGAACGCGTCTCCACGCTTCTCAAAACTCTTGAATTGATCAAACGAGGCGCAGGCAGGCGACAGCAGAACCACAGCCTGCCGGTCGTGACTTGCCGCAGCATCGGCTGCCGCCAGGGCAACCGCCCGGTCAAGTGTGCCGCACAGGGCGCTCTCGACCTTTCCGGCCAATGTGGCCTGAAAGTCGTTTGCGGCTTCGCCGATCAGATAGGCCTTAGCGATCTTGGGAAAGAAATTCTCCAGCGGCGCAATTCCGCCCGACTTTGAAAGACCGCCCGCGATCCAGTAGATCGCATCGAAACTGGCAAGCGCCCAGGCTGCGGCATCCGCATTCGTGGCCTTGCTGTCATTCACAAAAATCACGTTGCCGCGCTGACCCACCTGCTCCATCCGGTGAGCCAGTCCCGGAAACGACGCGAGACCATCGGCAAGCACCTGGCTGTCTACACCGACCGCCATTGCCGCGGCCACCGCGGCCGCTGCATTTTGCCCGTTATGGGCGCCACGTAGCGTCGGAACCTGGTTGATGTCGGCAATCCGCTCCGAGGGTTGACCCGCCCGGTCGCGATAGAGAATGCCGCGATCCACGTGGAAGCCGTTCGCAACCAATGTCGTGCCGGAAATCCGGACGACGGCACGGTCGCCGTCCTGCCGGTCGGCCATTTTGTTGCTGCGCTCGTCGTCGACGCCGATAATGGCGGTGTCGCCATGACGTTGAAGGGCAAATACCCGTTCCTTGACTGCCTCGTATCCCGCCATGTCGCCGTGCCGGTCAAGATGATCCGGTGAAAGGTTGAGCATGATGGCAACGTCGGCATGCAGGCTTGGCGTCAGGTCAATCTGGTAGGATGAAAACTCGACAACGTAAACTGCACCGTCGCTGGGTGGGGCCAGGTCTAGAACCGCTGCCCCGATATTGCCGCCCACGCGGCAGTCCAGACCGGCATGATTGAGCAAATGTCCCACAAGCGCCGTGGTCGTTGACTTGCCGTTTGTGCCGGTAATCGCGACGAGTTTGACCGTACATCTGCTTTCGGCGAGTTCGCGTACGAACAACTCGGTGTCTCCGATAACTTCCACGCCTGCCTGTCGGGCGCCTTTTACGGTCCAGTGAGGCTCCGGGTGGGTCAGTGGAACGCCTGGGCTCAGAACCAGCGCATCATATCCTGCGAAACCGGTGATGGCGAAATCCACCAGCGCAAGGCCGTCCTGACCGGCTGACTCACGGGCCGCTTCGGAATCGTCCCACACGGCGACGTCGGCGCCACCTTCAACCAGTGCCCTTGCTGCCACGCGTCCAGAAAGCGCCAACCCGAAGACGGCAACTTTCTTGTTCCTGAAACACGTGACGGCAATCATGACACTCTATCTAGCGCAGCTTCAGCGTCGCCAGCCCTACCAGGGCCAGGACAACGGCAATGATCCAGAATCGCACAACGATGGTGGCCTCTGCCCACCCCTTCTGCTCGAAATGGTGGTGCAATGGTGCCATACGGAAAACCCGCTTGCCCGTCAGCTTGAACGAGGCAACCTGGACGATGACGGATACCGCCTCCAGGACGAACAGCCCGCCGACAATCGCCAGCACAATTTCGTGCTTTGACGCCACGGCAATGGCCCCGAGCGCACCGCCCAGAGAAAGCGATCCGGTGTCGCCCATGAAAATCATGGCCGGCGGTGCATTGAACCACAGAAAACCCAGACTGGCGCCGAGGATGGCGCCGCAGAGCACAGCCAGTTCGCCGGTCCCGGGAATGAAATGTATCTGCAGGTAACCGGCGAATACGGCATTTCCCGCCAGATACGCAATGACGCCGAAACTCGCTGCCGCAATCATGACCGGTACGATTGCTAGCCCGTCGAGTCCATCCGTCAGGTTGACCGAATTGCTGGCGCCGACGATTACGCATATGGCGAAGGGGATGAAAAACCAGCCGAGATTGATCACGACGTTCTTCAGGAACGGAATCGTCAGCGAACTGGAGAACGGCTCGCTGCCTATCTTGACCATGATGATGGCAACGGCCCCGGCGATCACGCTTTCCACGGTGAATTTTATCTTGCCGGAAAAGCCCTTTGTCGATGATTTGGTGACTTTCAGATAGTCATCGTAGAACCCGATAACGCCGTAACTGATGGTCACGAACAACACGAGCCAGACATACGGGTTGAGCAGGTTCGCCCACAGCAGGGTCGACACGGTTATTCCCAGCAGGATCATGAGGCCGCCCATTGTCGGCGTACCCTGTTTTTCGATGATGTGGCGCTGGGGACCGTCGTCCCGGATCGGCTGCCCCTTACCCTGCCTGAGGCGTAGGGATTTTATCAGGCTGGGGCCGAACAGAAACACGAACAGCAGTGCCGTCATGATGGAGCCACCGGTCCTAAACGTGATGTAACGGAACACGTTCAGCACTGAAAACTGATCTGTCATACTTAGGAATATATGTTGCAACATCTTATCGAATTATCCCGTGCCGGATTTCGCCGGCTCGTCTCCAGCCGCATCAAAATTGTCTTTGAGAACGCCTACCAGCGGTCCCATCCTGCTGCCCAGTGATCCCTTGATCATAATCACGTCACCGGGGCGGACAGCGCCGACGATGGCGTCGGCAAGTCCGTCAGAATCAGCCGCATACGCGCCTTGAATGGCACGCGGCAAGGCATCCCACAACCGTTGCATGTCTTTGCCGCAAACGAACACCATGTCGACATCAGCATCGACAACGCAGGGTGCCAGTTCCTCATGCAAACCGGGGCTCCCGGCGCCCAATTCCAGCATGTCTCCCATAACGGCAATGCGTCGCCCGCCGGGCCCGGTCTTTGCATTCTTCAATGTGGCGATGGCTGCCCGCATTGACGCCGGGTTGGCGTTATAACTCTCGTCGATCAGAACAAAATAGCCATCATCGATCGCCAGCGCCGATCGTTCGCCTCTACCTTTGGGGGCCTTCACGTCACCCAGTGCAAGGGCGGCCAATGCCAGATCTCCACCAACAGCCACGACGGCGGAAAGAACGGCCAGGCTGTTTATAACCAGATGACGCCCGGGCGCACCGAGCTTGTAAGTCACGTCCTGCCCGCACACCGACGCGGAAACACACGAACAAGACGAATGAAGGACGAAGTTGTCCAGCCTGGTATCCGAATCCTCATGTTCACCGAACGAAATAACCTTCTCGACACCGGCAGCCTTGGCCTTCGTGCTCAGATGTTCGAAGAACGCATTGTCACGGTTGAGAACGGCGACGCCTTCTGCCGTCATGCCCGCGAACACTTCCGCCTTGGCGTCGGCGATCTCTTCGACGGAATTGAAATGTCCGATATGGACCGGCTCCACATTCGTGATGATCGCCACGTCGGGCCGTATCATGCGTGAAAGCGGCTCTATCTCACCGGGATGGTTCATGCCCACTTCGAAGACACCGAAATCCGACTGTGCCGGAAATCTCGCAAGGGTCAGCGGTACGCCCCAATGATTGTTGTACGACGCAACAGAGGCGTGCACGAGGCCATCGCGTGCCAGACCAAGCCGAAGCGCTTCCTTGGTACTGGTTTTACCGACACTGCCCGTAACGGCCACAATCTTGGCCTTGCTTCGTGCACGGGCCGCCACGCCGATGGCTTCCATGGCCCGCAACGGATCATCGACTTCAAGGCGTGGCGTTCGCTCGCTGCCAACAACGCCCCGGCGAACGATAACGAGGGACGCCCCCTGTTCCATGGCATTGTAGACAAATGTATGGCCATCCATGTGTTCGCCCTTGATGGCGACATAGATGTCGCCCTTCGACAGGGTCCGGGTGTCGATCGAAACTCCACCGATGAATTCGGGCTTGTCACCGATCATCGTTCCACCGGTGGCGGCGACCAACTCATCAATCGTCCACAGGGCATCAGCCGACATCGGACACTCCCTCTCCCAGAGCCTCGCGGGCCACCGACTGGTCGCTGAACGGCACAGTCTGCGTCCCGATTGTCTGTCCGGTTTCATGTCCTTTGCCGGCAATCAGCAGAACGTCGCCGTCGGTCATCATGGCAACGCCTTCGTGGATTGCCTTTGCCCGATCGCCGATTTCCAGAGCATCCGGTGTTGCGACCATGATCTCCGAGCGCACGAATGCAGGATCTTCCGTACGCGGGTTGTCATCGGTCACAATGACCAGGTCTGCATCACGCGCAGCTATTGTTCCCATTTGCGGTCGCTTGCCGCGATCACGGTCGCCGCCACAACCGAAAGCCACAATCAACCGGCCCGTGACATAGGGGCGAACCGCCTGGAGCGCATTCGCCAATGCGTCAGGCGTATGTGCAAAATCAACAAAGACGGCCCCACCGGTGCGGGAACGGCCAACCAGTTCAAGCCGGCCGCAGGGACCTGACAGACGACCGACGTACTCGATGATATCAGGCATTTCAAGACCGGTTGCCATCGCAAGCCCCATGGCGACCAGAACATTGGAGACCTGGAAACCGCCGACCAGCGGCACGGCACACTCAAAGCGATGCTTGCCCTGGTGCACGACAATGGCCTGTCCAAGACCTTCTCTCCGGCTGTCGGTCAGGGTCAGGTCTTCACCGTGCTCACCGACAGTCATGGTCTTCAGGCCTCTGGCGCGGGCTACGTCGATAACACGCGGCGCTTCGGGGGTGTCGGCAAATACAATGCCGTGCGCGCCGGGCTGCAGAACGTCGCTGAACAGGCGCAGCTTCTGGTTCAAATAGTCCTCGAACGAACCGTGATAATCTAGATGGTCTCGGCTGATGTTGGTGAAGGCACCTGCCCTGAATTTTACCCCGTCCACGCGGTGTTGGGCTAGACCGTGGCTCGACGTCTCCAGCGCCAAGTGAGTCGTGCCGGACCTGGCCACTGAAGCAAGCGCGTGATGCAGCGTCACCGGATCCGGCGTCGTGTGAATGATCTTGCCTTCGTAGGACGCCCCGGTCACACCCAGTGTGCCGATGCTCGCAGACTGAAGTCCCGACATCCGCCAGATCTGCTCTATGAAAGAGGCGACCGACGTTTTGCCGTTGGTGCCGGTTATGGCAACACAGACATCGGGCTGTTGTCCGAAAAACTTTGACGCGGCAAGCGCTAGGCCGTGCCGTGGCTCGTCGTCCCGAACAACAGGAACTTCAAATCCTGCCATATCGGTGTCAGGTCCGGTCAGAACGGCTGCCGCTCCGCGTTCCACCGCCTGGGGCACATAGGCCGCACCATCTTCGTTTGTCCCGGACAAAGCAGCAAACAAAAATCCGGGCTCGACCTCACGGCTGTCAGACGTCAGGCCGGATATAAATACTTCCTGCCATTCCGGGCGCAAAGGCACCTGGCCGTCAAACAGGTTCGCAAGACAAATGGAAGGCTGAGCCATGATCTAATTGATCTCGCCGCTTTCTTCGCCAAGCGGATTGTTGTTTTCCAGTTTGGGAAGAATGCGCAGCATGGGAGCGATCCGTCTGATAACCTGACCGGTGGTTGGCGCAGCATTCCAGCCAGCCGTTGCATAACCATGTGTTTCCTTCGACCCTTTTGGTTCGTCCAGAACCACGAGCAGGACATACTGAGGTTGATCTGCAGGGAATGTCGCCAGAAACGACGTCAGCAGTGAAGATCGGCTATAGCCCCCGTTGACTGCCTTTTCCGCCGTACCGGTCTTGCCGCCGACTGAATACCCCTTGGCACGGGCCTTCGTCGCCGTGCCGCGTTCAACATTCAGCTTCAGCAAATCACGCATATGACGGCTGGTTTCGGGCCGGATAACCCGTTCCGCAATAGAGTGGGCGGCAATTTGGTCACGCTTCAGGAGCGTTGGGCGGATGTAGAGCCCGCCATTGACCATCGCCGTTCCGGCCGCTGCCAGGTGCAATGGCGTCACCGACAACCCGTGACCGAACGCAATGGTCATTGTGCTGATCAATTTCCATTTGCGAGGCCACAGCGGGAGTGCTGATTCCGGCAATTCGGTTTTGACGCGTTCAAACATATGCAACCGTTTTAGAAATGCTTTATGTCCCTCGATTCCGACCTTGATCGCCATTTTGGCGGTACCGATATTGGAGGAATACATGAAGATTTCCGGCACGGACAGAATCCGCCTCTTTGCATGAAAGTCGCTGATCTTGAAACGCCCCACACGGATCGGCGCGCGGGCATCAAATTTGCTGTCGATTGTGGCGACACCAAGATCAAGAGCCATCGCCGTTGTTATTGTCTTGAAGGTCGACCCTAATTCGTAAACGCCGGCCGTGACGCGGTTCATTCTTTTCTGTTCAAGCGCGTCCGACGGGTCGTTGGGATCGTAGTCCGGGAGTGATGACATGGCGACGATTTCACCCGTTCGCACATCCATTACGATGCCGGCGGCTCCAATCGCACGATGTTTTTCCATCGCCTTGTTCAACTCGTCTCGAAGCGCATACTGAACCCGTAGGTCGATCGACAATTCGACCGGAGCCAGCGGGTTTATCGAGGGCAATGCACCGGTGATGTCGTTTCGTTTCTGGGAATCGACATATTTTTCCATACCGGCAATCCCCTGATTGTCGATATTGACGTGTCCCAGTACGTGAGAAGCTGTTCTGCCGGTCGGATAGACTCGCCTGATTTCCGATTTGAAGCCGAACGCGGGGATACCCAGATTATGGATCTCCGCCTGCTGACGGGGCGTCAGTTCACGCTTGATCCAGACAAACTTCTTGTCGCTCGAAAGCTTCCGGCGCAGATCTTCCACGTTGAGGTCCGGCAGCACCGGGGTCAACAGCTCTATCGCCTCGTCCACATCAAGCACCTTGCTGGCATCGGCAAACAGGGACGCAATCTTGATATCGGTCGCCAGAACGTGGCCGTTGCGGTCGACGATATCCGGTCGGGACAAGACCGTACTGCTGGACAGCCTCGTCCGGTTTTCGGCTTTGTCCTTGAGAGCCAGACTGAGATCGACGAGCCGGATGGAAATCACGGCAAAGCAAAGGGCAAAACCCGCGATGGCGAGTATGATCCTGCCCCTGTGAACACCCGATACGGTGTCGGCGCCGGCCGCGCCAGCGTCAGGCGCGGTGCCAAATCCCAGGTCCGACAGTGTCATGACATCCCTTTCACTGTTGACCTTCGACCAGTCGCAACTCCTGCATGAGGTCGCCGATCGTTGGTTGGTTGGCGTAAGGGTCCTTGATTGCCGCGCCTGCGGGAAGCTCAACAAGGCGCACGATCTGATCGGCGCTCAGGACATCAAGCTCCAGAAACTTGCGAGACAGGGTTTCCAGGCGCTCAGGCTGCACCAGGTGGCTCCATTCCGCCCTGAGGATGTTGATCGTGTCACGTTCACGCGCAATCTCGGTATTCAACGTGGTAATCTCACGGGTCGCGGCAAGGGCGTCGTACTTGATCTTGTAGAGCGCAAACGCCATGACAAGCGCACTGGCGATAAGCACGAGATTCAGCGACCGCATCATGATACCTGCCCCAGCGCCTGTGTCGCAAAGGGAAGCCCCATGGCCTTGAAGTCGCGTGGATAGGAGGGTGCCGCTGTCCGTTCGCCGGCCCGCAGACGGGCAGAGCGGGACCGGGGGTTGTTGTCGGCCTCCGTGTCGGTTGACTTCCAGCCACCCCGGGCAATATCCGTAAACGAAGGCGCCCGGACGTCAGGCCCGGATGGCAGGTGCCTGGATCCAACCGCGGTCTTGCCGGTCCGTTCCGCCAGGAACCGTTTCACGATACGGTCTTCCAGCGAGTGAAAGGACACGACCACAAGCCGGCCGCCGGGATTTAACCTGTCCTCTGCCGCGCACAGACCCTGGGCAAGCTGTCCGAGCTCTCCATTCACATGGATCCGCAGAGCCTGGAAGGTTCTGGTAGCAGGATGAATCCGGCTTTGATGACGCTGAACGCCAATCTGTTGGCTGACGGTGTCGGCCAATTCCGCTGTACGGCTGAATGGCCGGTCGGCGCGCTTTGCGACAATCGCTCTTGCGATCCGCCGGGAAAAACGTTCCTCGCCATACACCCCTATGATGCGGGCTAGGTCCTTCTCATCAAGCGTGTTGACGACGTCTGCAGCACTTGGCGTTTCTTCGTCGGCGCTCCCGCCCATGCGCATATCGAGCGGACCGTCAAACCGGAACGAGAACCCCCGTTCCGCAGTATCGAGTTGCATCGACGACACACCGAGATCAAGCACAACGCCGTCCACAGCGGTAATGCTGCGGGAATCCAGCAAGGCACTCATATCGGCAAAACGGCCAGGCACGAGGATCAGTCTTTCACCGAATTCCGCCACCATCGCCTGCCCGCCTGCGATGGCGTCGGGATCGCGATCGACAGCAACCAGCGTACAGTCGGCAGCATCGAGGATCGCACGCGAATAACCGCCGGCACCAAACGTTCCGTCGACATAGATGCCGCCGTCACGAGGTTCCAGCGCCTCGAGTACTTCCCGAAGCATTACAGGTGTATGCCGGGTATCGTCCTGTCCTGCCGACATCGCGGTTTCCGATGTCCTTCCTTGCACCAATTCGTCTTCAACGCGGCGCTTGTCTGTCATGTTTGTTTGAACCCACGCCCGCTCCTGAACGGGCAGGATCGCGCCACAGACTCTTGCATCGGCAGTTTTGCAGCATCATGCTTAACAATTCGTTGCCATGGACCGGGTGCGAAGCACTGCTGTGGCCATATTGCTGCGGGTGGGGAAAGTATGTACTCTGACTTTTCAACACCCGGCTGTGGCAGTAACATGGCAATCGGGCTTCGGGGGTCTAGACGCGTGGGGGAAATGTCACAATCATGACCGGAAGGGTGAGTTGCGCTGGTTGATTGTGATTTGCATTGGAATTGCCTAATTCGAAAAGAGACCGACTGTTGTGCCTGGCTGCGTTCTTCACGACGTTGAGAACGTTATGCTTCCTCATTGTCGCGTCGATTGGCGTGCTCTCCCTGGAAACCTCGTCGGCAAGTGCTGCCTGTGCTCCTGGATCAGACGCATGCCCCGGTGGCGGATGCGCGCCTCTGGGATCTGTTTGCTGTAGTGGCGGCAGCCACTGCCCGGCCGGGACAATGTGCACCGGCAATGGAAAGTGTCTGTCGAGATCTTCTCCAATGGTCTGTCCCAATGGCGGTCATTGCGAGCCTGGCCATATCTGCATGAACAATGGTCGATGCCTGTCCACATCGTCCAAACGGTACTGCGGCGGCAAGAGTTATTGCGAACAAGGGCAAATATGTACAAATGCAGGACGGTGCCTGAAGGCGTCGTCAATCCGTGTTTGTAGCAACGGCAGTTACTGCGCTACGGGCCACATCTGCATGAAAAACAACCAGTGCCTGCCCACGTCGTCCAAGCGTTATTGCGGCGGGAGAAGTTATTGCGGTCCCGGAAACATCTGCACAAGCGCCGGACGATGTCTGAAGACCTCGTCTCCCCGTGTGTGTTCTACCGGCGCCTATTGCGATCCTGGGCAGGTCTGCATGAACAATGGACGGTGCCTGTCGACGTCATCGAGCCGTTATTGCGGCGGAAAATCATACTGCCCGACGGGCACGGTATGCACCGCCAACGGACAATGCGCTTCTCAGTAGCACCCCGCGTCATGGGAAGCAGGCTCTCAAAACACCGATGACGATGTGCCTTGATGGCGGCCGGACCGGTTCCGCCACGATGCCGCAATTGTCAGTTGGCCTATAAGCCGGGTTCTGTGCGCCGCCGAGGCGACGCGATGACCATTCATCTGGGATGCCCGTTGCCGGACACCTCATGCAACCAACCCGGGCGACGATCCGGAAGCTGGTCTGGATCCGAAGATCCATGTCGCCCCTATTCGGTTTTGCTCCCGGTGGGGTTTACCTTGCCACCCCCGTTGCCG
>JAJFHC010000061.1 GCA_021775835.1 Hyphomicrobiales bacterium
TTCAAGGTTGAATTCGTAGAAAAGCTGTTCCTGACCTCGTGTCTGACGCCCCATCATCACACCGTCTCCAAAGCTGATGCACTAGGGAAATAGAATCACTGTTCGCAAAAATGCTCAACCGACTTTTGCAACACAATCGGCCCTGAGCGGACAAAAGCCTTGTATTTCGCCGAGGGGCTTTGCCGCGCTTGAAACAGGGTTCGGTGCATGATTATGGTTTCGTGCAAATTGGTATGGAGAGATCATGTCAAACATAGTTTCATTGTCTGAGGCTGAAGCGTCAGCGGAGTATTTTCCTGGTATGCAGGTCTGGTGGAACAGTCAGTTGGCCACCGGCACCCATCAGGAGCTAAACTGGGTCAAGTTCGAACCCGGCAGCACATATCCACTCCATTCCCACCCTTACGAGCAGACGAGTGTTGTGATTCAGGGACGTATGCGGCTCACCGTGGGTGATGATGTCCGGGAAGTCGGCCCGGGAGACATGTGGTTTGTACCGTCGAGTGTGCCTCACGGTGGGGAGATCCTGGGCGATGAACCGGTGATCTTTATCGACGTGTATTCACCTCCCAGCGGTGGTCGCGACGGAGATGTGACCTACTACTAGCGTTCCGGGTCAAGATTTCCCCTTCCGGCACACAATCCCCCTGAGGCTGCCCGGAAAAGCTTCTGCAGTACCCTCAACTTCAGACATGTTGGGTGCTGACAAACTACGGCAGAAGAAAGCGCAGAGTAGACATCGGCGTCACCGCCTGTGTAGCGAAATTCCGAAGGACCGCTTCGGGTCTGTCGCATCGCACAACGGCTGAGCAGCGCGAAGGGCCGGTTTGGGCCGTAAGCGCCAGTTCTAGGGTCTGTATCGACGGTCTCAAATGGGGTCGACGTTGACCCTGAGACCTGAGGCAACAATTCTGTTCCTGGCACATCTTCCCCATGCCGAAGTACGCGCTCAATCTGATTCAGCTTCGACTTCTTTCGTCATTGCGGTGAAAACTGCAATCCATGGGCCGCAGCTCAAGACCTCGCGGTAACTCTCTCGGGCGCCGGCTTCCGCCGGTGGGACACAGTGGCTACAGCGGCATGGGTCGTTCAGTCGTCCCGTTCGAAAACTCTTGCGGTTGCAGCACGCGCGCGTACTTCTGACCGGCGCAATTGCCGCTTTGAAATCACATGAAGAGAGTTGAGAAAGGTGTCCAATATCGAAGGCTTGGGGTTACGCTCTGTAAAACCCAGTTAAGGTATTGAGCTCTTTCCTTGCAGCAATCGCGAGTGGGCGCCGGGTCAAGCCCGGCGAACGGCGAGCGCGGCGAAAGGCTTGGGGTTGCACTCTGTGAAGCCCGGTTTATGTATTGAGCTCTTTCCTTGCAGCAATCACGAGTAGGCGCCGGGTCGAGCCCGGCGAACGGCGAGCCCGGTGAACGGTGAGTGGGATTCCGGGCGCGGGATGCATGACACGGGAACTACTTGGCCGGGCTTCTGGCCTCCGCAATGGCTTTCAAAATTGCCACCAGGCCCCGGTCGCGCTCGGCCGCCATGTCCTTGAAGTGACGGCCTGCCGCGATGTCGTTGCAGCCGTCGACCATCCGGTCGCGGAGTTCCTTGGTGAGCTCCGGTGCTTCAAGCCGTGTCCACGGCAGCTTCAGGGCAGGCCCGAACTGATCGAGATTGGTGGCCATGCCACCCTCCCCGCAAGCCACGTGAAAGGCCATGCATTGGCCCATCAATGCCATGCGGGGGCCTGGACCGTTGATCAACGCCACATCGATCTGTTCTGGCGTCGCTTCTCCGTTGGCCACCATGTGCAGCGCCTCGCGCCACAACGCTTCCTGCAGGCGCGTGGCAATGAACCCGGGGATCTCCCGGTTGAGGACCAGCGGCGCCTTCCCGGCAATCCGGTAGAACGCCTCCGCCCATTCGACAGCACCTGCATCCGTCCTGTCGCCGCTTGTGATCTCGACCAGAGGCAGGAGATAAGGCGGATTGAAGGGGTGCCCGACAACCGTGCGTTCGGGCGTTGAGCATTCCTTCTGGATTTCCGTCATGGTGAGGCCCGACGTGCTCGACGCAATGACGACTTCCACCGGGAGAATCTCCCCAAGTGTGCGGTAGAGCGCCTGCTTGACGCCGAGTATCTCCGGGGCGCTTTCCTGGACGAACTGCACGCCGGCTACCGCCTCCTCCAGGTTGCTCGTGACAGTGAGACGGTCAAGGGATGCCCCATCGCTCAACCCCAGCGAGACCAGGCTCGTCCAGGCTGTCTCGACAATCTCACGAAATGCCGGTTCTTCCGCCGGGTCGTGCAGGTAACTGGCGACATCGTAGCCGCGCGCCAGAAAATGAGCGGTCCATCCGCCGCCGATCGGCCCGCCGCCAATGCTTGCGATGCGTTTCACGTCATTTGGATCAATACGTGCCATGGGTCTTCCTATCGTCCTTTGAATACGGGGCTTCTTTTCTCCACGAAAGCACGCACGCCCTCTTCGGCATCCTCCGATTTGAGCATCTTTCGGTAGGTCGGCAGGTCTTCGGTCCGCATCTTGTGAAACGCCTGTTCCAGGGGCACGTTTTCAATCGAACGCAATACTTCCTTCACGGTCTGGAGCGCCAGCGGTGCGGCCTGTGCGAGTTTCGCGGCCCATTCCCGCGCGGCATCCATCAAACCGTCGTACGGCACCACCTTGTTGACCAACCCGAAGTTTGCAGCCTCCTGTGCCGTCATTCTCCGGCCCAGCAGAAACATCTCAATGGCAATGTTGTATGGCAACCGGCGTGGCAGGCGCTGCAACGCGCCGGCATCGGGCACCATGCCAAGCGGCAGTTCCGGCAGGGCGAACTCCACATGATCGGCAGCAATGATCAGGTCGCCGGCCATGGCCAGTTCAAAACCACCGCCGACCGTCAATCCGTTCAGGGCAACGATGACGGGTTTGTTCAGGGACCAGTTCTCCGTCAGTCCGGCAAAACCGCCATCGCCATAGTCGCCTTCCGTCCACCATTCATCGAGGTGAACGTCCCCGCGATCAAGCGCTTTCAGATCCCAGCCGGCGGAGAAG
>JAJFHC010000062.1 GCA_021775835.1 Hyphomicrobiales bacterium
AACTCCCCCGCCGTGCCGTTCGCCACCGGCGCGCCGCTGGCGGCGTCTTCCAGCATGGTCGGGTTGAGCCCGGCTTCGGAGAGCGCCGCTTCCAGCTCGGCCGCCGTCACGGCATCAATATTTTGAGCCTGCGCGGCGCTGACAAGCTTAGTGGCCAGCGCAAAGGCCGCCACCGCCGCAAATATCGTTTTCGAGAAAGTCCCCGTCATTGTCATCGCCCCACGCAAAACTGATCGTCCCTCCCACCATCATGGCCGATGATCACGTTTGTTGGCAATGGCGTCGCAGGGAAGCCGTCCCGCGTTTACTTGAAGGCGACCCGCCCTATCCTCGCTCGCCGCAACCCGCAACGCATTCAATTCCCGGAGATTTTATGGCCCCTAGCCCGTCTTCGCCCCGACCACTTTCGCCGCATCTGCAGATCTGGCGCTTCACCGTGACGATGGCGGCGTCCATCACCCATCGTGCGACCGGCGTCGCCAACGCGGCGGGCATATTTCTTTTTTGCCTGTGGGCCGCCGCGCTCGCAATCGGCGGGCCGTTTTACGATACGGTCGCTGCGTTTTTCCTGTCGCCGTTGGGCGTAATTTTTTGCGTCGGGTATATCTGGTCCCTTTCCTATCATCTCTTGAATGGGCTTCGCCATCTTTATTGGGATTCAGGCCGCGGCCTTGCCCTTAAAACCGCACAGAGAACCGCATGGGCGGTCTATATCGGTTCTGTGATTCTCGCGTTTCTTTTCGTCTCCCTCGCAGGAGGCGCGTAATGTCACACAAGGGCACGTCGACATTCGTGCTTCAGCGCGCCAGCGCTGTCGTGCTTATCCCGCTTTCTCTTTGGTTCCTTTTAAAGGTGGTCCCGCTTCTCGGCGCCGATTATCAAATGGCGCATGCATGGGCCTCGCAACCGGTAAACGCTGTGCTTCTGGCGCTCTTTCTTGTCATTAGCGCGTTTCACATGCGTATCGGTCTTGAGGAAATCATTGTCGACTACATCCACTCCTGGCTGAAAACCGTATTGATCCTACTGAGCTGGATCGCCGCCGTCGCGATAATGGCGATAGCGATCTGGTCCGCATACCAACTTTCATTTGCAGGCTGACCCAGAAAAATGACGCAAAGCTACGAGATCGTCGATCATCAGTATGATGTTGTTGTTGTCGGCGCCGGCGGCGCTGGCCTTCGCGCAACCCTTGGCGCTGCGCAGGCTGGCCTCAAAACCGCATGCGTGACTAAAGTCTTCCCGACCCGGTCGCACACAGTCGCCGCGCAAGGGGGCATTTCAGCCGCGCTCGGCAATATGTCGGAAGACGACTGGCGCTGGCACATGTACGACACGGTCAAAGGATCGGACTGGCTCGGCGATCAGGACGCTATCGAGTATCTGTGCAAACACGCGCCGGCCGCCGTTTATGAACTGGAGCATTGGGGCGTTCCCTTCAGCCGCACCGAAGAAGGCAAGATCTATCAGCGCGCCTTTGGCGGCATGACCAAAAACTATGGCGAGGGTCAGGTGCAGCGCACCTGCGCCGCCGCCGACCGAACCGGCCACGCGATCCTGCACACGCTGTACGGCCAGTCCGTGAAACAGAACGCGAAATTTTTTATCGAACACTTCGCCCTCGATCTCATCATGGGCGATGATGGCGAATGCCGCGGCGTCATCTCATGGGACCTCGATACCGGAACCATTCACCGCTTCGCTGCGAAGATGGTGATCCTCGCAACCGGCGGATACGGCCGCACCTATTTCTCCTGCACGTCGGCGCACACCTGCACCGGCGACGGCAACGCCATGGTCTTGCGCGCCGGGCTCCCGCTACAGGACATGGAGTTCGTACAGTTCCACCCCACTGGCATTTACGGCGCAGGCGTATTGATCACCGAGGGCTCGCGCGGCGAGGGCGGGTATCTCACCAATTCCGAAGGCGAGCGCTTCATGGAACGCTACGCGCCATCGGCGAAGGATCTTGCCTCACGCGATGTTGTCTCCCGCGCCATGACCATCGAGATCCGCGAAGGGCGCGGCGTCGGTCCGGAAAAAGATCACATCCACCTTCACCTCGACCACCTCGATCCAAAAATCCTCGCCGCGCGCCTGCCCGGCATTTCAGAAAGCGCCAAAATTTTCGCCGGCGTTGACGTCACCAAGGAACCGATCCCGGTTCTGCCGACCGTGCATTACAATATGGGCGGCATCCCGACGAATTATCACGGCGAGGTGGTCACCAAACGCGGCGACGAAGCCGACGCCGTGGTGCCCGGCCTGATGGCGATCGGCGAAGCAGCCTGCGTTTCTGTCCACGGCGCCAACCGGCTTGGCTCAAACTCGCTGATTGATCTTGTCGTCTTCGGCCGCGCCGCCGGGCTTCGCTGCGGCGAAGTTGTCGATGCGAAATCAGCAAGCCCGGACCTGCCGCAAGCCGCGACCGACGCCGCCCTCGCGCGTCTCGACAGTTTCCGCCACGCCAAGGGCGCGACGCCAACCGCCGAATTGCGCCTGCGCATGCAAAAAACCATGCAGGAAAACTGCGCCGTCTTCCGCACCGGCGATATTTTGGAGGAAGGCCAGGTAAAAATCGCCGAGGTTTATAGCGGCCTCCCCGATATCGGTGTTTCCGACCGGACGATGATCTGGAACACCGATCTCGTCGAAACCCTTGAGTTCGACAATATGATCGGTCAGGCCGTCGTCACCATGGAGTCAGCGGCGAACCGTAAGGAATCCCGCGGCGCCCATGCGCGCGAAGACTTCGCCGATCGTGACGACGCCAATTGGATGAAACACACCGCCGCCTGGTTCTCTCAAGGCAAAGCGACGATCGATTACCGCCCTGTGCACGATTATACGCTTACGGATGAAATCAAATATATCGAACCGAAGGCGCGGGTTTATTAAAACCTTATGGCATTAGAGATCGACACATATGCAACGCTGAGTGTTGGGTATTATGTCTGCGATCTGATCTTAACGCTTGGATTTTTGAGCTGGTTTTTTGTCCGGCTCAATTCAATTATTGCAAGAAATGGATCGATAGATCTTTTTCACAATGTGATTTTTCGGTTGCTCCCTTGGCAATTGTTACTTTATGGGGCGTACCGATTTCTTCATTTTCTTCTTTGAAATTCAAAATGGCGTCGATAATTCGGAGTTGGCTCGGAAGTTTTTTTCGATCGCGTGCCCCGTCTATTGCGCGCGAATCGAAACACTATTTACTAACAGGAGCGATAGCGCCGGCTTACGTAATCTGCTAGCCTCCAATATGCATGCTTTGGGAGAGAGACATGCGCATTGCAGTTCTATTACTGACGACGGTCATTAGCGTCGCCGCGATCGGGTTCGGCGGCGTCTTTGCGTT
>JAJFHC010000063.1 GCA_021775835.1 Hyphomicrobiales bacterium
CGATTCATCGCCGAACATAATACCGAAGAGGCAAAGGCCTTTATCTGGAAGGCAGACCCGGATGAAATTATCGCTGCACGAAATCGAGGGTTCCAAATGTTGGAATCAATCCACTAGGATTACCCATTCCATTCCGTCCGGTTGAGTTCTTAAGATCTCCGGTGGCAACTTCGTGCGGTAACGATATGAGTACAGCGCGCCATCTCCCATATTTGCGAGTGGCTTGATGCTGTGACTATCGCAGGCGTCAAACAGATCCTGTCGCGAGAACGCTATTGAGTTGGTTCCACGAGAATATTTGTCAAAGAACACCGCCTTGACAATCTGGCTTTGTCTACTCGGTGGTTTAGCCACGAACCACCGCCTTTTCGGAGGTAATCCGTTCGTGTTCGATATCTATCTGCTTGCGTTTCTTTGCACCGCTTTTTCTGTCGCGACGACTGTTAAGAGCGTCAACACCGAAGAATTTTGCTGCTTTCGACATATCCATATACAACAGTGACGGATCCCCCAATTCAACAATTTGGCCTGGACGTCGCGCCCTCTTGCCTAGTGCATCAATAACAGCGCTTGCAATATATCGCGCAAGCGGTGGTGGTACAGCGTTACCGATTTGTCGTGCCCCGTGCCACTTCGTAGAATGGAATCGGAACCAATCGGGGAAGCCGTGAAGGCGCGCCATCTCTCTGACAGTTATGCAACGCGGATATCGATAATGTATTGGTCTGGGACTTGTAAATGCACCGCGCGCACCGTCTGTTCCCGCTCGAAGCGTGTTTGAAATGCCTGTAGGCGACAATTTGAAAAATCGACTAATCGGTTCAACCGCCGCTTGCTGTGTTTCCGAGAATCGGCGGCGGGATATGTCTGTGTGTTGTGTGCGAGCACTAGATGTCAGTGTCGTTGGATTCCAGTTGCGAATATAACCGCAATGCCAGGCGTCGTTCGTAATGCACCTTAACTCTGCCGCATACGGCGATGGATCACCCATTCCAACATTTAGAGCTTCGTCGGTCTCTAGCAACGATGCAATGCGGTCTATATCTGGTAGATCGCCAATCGCTTCTTGGCACGTTGGACCATAACTCAACCCTGAGGTCGGACGGCGAGAATTTACTGCATTCGTCTTCTCGGGAGGATACTTGGGGAGTTTTTGGCCCTTCTTTGTACCCAACAGAATCAGCCGTTCGCGGTTTTGCGGCACCCCGTACTTACTGGCATTTAACACTTTCCACGGCATTCGGACATCATACCCCGCGGCACTGAATGCGGCCACCAATTCGGAGAGAAACGCTTTGTGTTTTCCAACAGTAAGTCCTTTAACATTCTCGAACACAAATGTACGGGCGTCCAATTCTGAAACAATCCGGACGAACTCAAGTACAAGACTGTTCCGGGGATCCTCCAGGGCCCTATGTCCAATGAGCGAAAAACCCTGACATGGAGGTCCACCAAACACACAATCTACCGGGCGACGTCCAATGCCAGAGGCCTTCCGGATGTCCTTCGCGGTCACTCTGGCAACCGAACGAGCGATAACCTCTGTGTTGGGAAAATTGTACTTGTGTGTGGCGCAATGAACTGGATCCAATTCGACAGCTGCAACGACATCGAATCCTGCTTGCTCAAAACCGAGACTGAGCCCGCCCGCCCCTGCAAATAGATCTATGCCTATGGGTCGCTCCATTACACGCATTGCTCCAAATCCCACCGTTGAATTAGGTTTATCGGATTCGCTATCCGTTGTCGATCGATTTCTTCGGAGCACCAAGAAAGCTCCACAATCGAGTTTGCAGAGTGACTAGATCTTTCGTATCGCATTGCCAAATGGTAAGTACGTTCCATCCCATTTCCTCAAGCGCGGTTTGTTTCATCGCATCCCTTGTTCGGGTTTTTGCAATTTTGGGGCCCCAATACTCTGTCTTCGACTTTGGGAGTTGACCGATCCGGCAACCATGCCCATGCCAAAAACACCCATGCACAAATATAATTTTGCGGCGTGACGCGAACACGATGTCGGGCGTTCCCGGTAAGCTTCGAACGTGGAGGCGGTAGCGATAGCCCGACCCGTGCAGCAGTCTACGCACGGACCATTCCGGCGTCGTGTCTTTCTGTTTGACTGCCTGCATGATGCGGCGGCGTTGTTCTTTTGTACGGGTATCGACCATCGCCCTTCGGTCTGATTTTAGGACACCCCCAATCGGCCAAGAGATCGGCGGGAGCACCCATAGTATCTCGCCAGGCAATTTTCGCGAAGGGCCTCGTATAAGCGCATGCCAACACGTGACACCCACAAGACGGACTGAGTCTTGTGGGTTCGTGTGTCCTGCGAGTACAAAATATTCCAACATCCCGTACGCTTGGCAACCTCCGTTACCATGATCGTTCGCAATCTTCTTGATACGGTGACGAAGGCAAAGTCCGTCGTCACTTTTTGTTTTCCACAGCTGCATGGATAAAACTTACGGACAGACTTGATCCCATCCGTCACTCCCATCCTCGACGTTCGACCGCAAAAACCTTCTACACTGGCGGTTACCAACAACATCCTCAAAACCAGCGGCAACTCCATTTATACTTTCATCATCAGTTGGCCGGGATTCGAGGGCAATGCGCATCATGTAGCGAGCGCGATTGTAGGTTTGGCGAATGATCTGACCATGCTCTACTCCAAGCGCGACGACACTTTGTCGGCAGGCCCGGCAGATGACTGCGTTTCTCAGCCAGATGACCCCCCAGCACGTGCTGCTGCATTCGCACATCGAAAAGAACCGGCAGGACAGCCGGCCGGCCGGGAACTCCGGCTATATAGACACTCTGAAAAACAAGCTCCTGCCGGCCAGACACTAGCCGCGCGTGGACGCGGTGGAATTCCCACGCAACGGCTGCGGCGTCGCGCTGTTCGTTTTCCGTTCCCACAGGTTTCCGGTTTTGCGCTATGCTCACGGCCTTTGGCCTATCGCTTACAGGAGGACCATCCCCCGTGATCACTTCACAGCCCCCAAAGCGCTGCGTCCGGCCTGCCCCTCTGCAGCGTGCCGCCTTCGCCCCGTCTCTCATCATCATGGCGCTGGTCGTCATGGTGCACCTTGTTTTGGCACCAACGCCTGCCCGTGCCGACCAGTTCATCGGCCTGGGCGACGGTGTTGTGCTTGCCTATGAGACCGGCTCGCTCGATCCGGTAACGCTCGAAGGCTCGGCTGACGGGGTGCGGCTGATGGCGGGGGACGAGGCGGTGGCCACCATCGACCGGCTGACCCTGGCGACGCAGGGCGCGCTGAGCGATTCCGATTTCACGATTGACGATCTCGAGGCCCGTGGCATCGTCACCGGCGACGGCCATATCAGCATCACGGAAGTGACCGCCCATGATGTGCCGATCGGTACTTTGCGGACATTTGCAGAGAAAATGGACGCGCTGGGCGGCAAGGAGCCCGATCCGGCTTTTGTGCTGGGATTCCTGAACCAGATTACCCTGGGGGCGGTCACCGTTCGCGGGTTTTCCGCCAAGGAAGACGATGCGGAGGTGAAAATCGCCCGCGCCAGCCTGCGCACCGTGGGCGGCGGCAAGGTCGGTGTGGTCGAGATCGAGAACGGTTCGCTGACCGACAAGAACGAACCGGTCTACATCTCGCTGGGGTCGGCCCGGATGACCAATCTGTCGGTTGACCCGAGAGTGCTTGCGGGGCTTGACCTTTCCGGGTTTTCCATTGTCGGGGACGATGTCAACCTGGTCGTGGGCAAGGCGCTGGCCGTGCCGGAAAACGGCACCTTGAGTGACGGCACGCCCTATCCTGCGCGATCTTCCCTGACGGTGACCGATGTGGTGCTGCAGCCCGGCCTCAACCCGGACAAGGACATCACGCGGTTCTTCAAGGACCTGGGCCAGGGGTCGGTCCGGATGCAGCTCGACGCCGTGACGACCGTGGAGCCTGAAGGCAACCAGCTCGATGTTCGGTCGGAACTCAACCTCAACGCCCAGACCGGCGATGCCGTGGCGCTTTCCAGCCGATGGCAGGTGCCGATCGTGAGCTGGCAACTGTTCAGCGAGATCGTCATGGCGGACCCGGCCACCATCGATCCGGAAAGCCTGATGCAGATGGTCGTGAACATTGCCTTCGTGAACGCCTCTCTGGATATTACGGCCGCGGATCTGGGCGATACGATCATTGCGACAGCGGCACGGGACGAGGGAATCGATGCTGCCGCCATGCGCGAGCAGATCAGCGACGACGTGGAAGGGGCGCTCCTGTCCCTGCCCCTGCCCGGCGGTGGCGCGTCGTTCCGTGACGCCATTCTCGGATTCATCGCGCAGTCGGGCACCCTGTCGCTGGGGCTCAGCCCGGCGTACCCGCTGCCGATCAGCACGCTCATGGTGGCCCCAAAGCAGCCGCAGGTCGTGCTCGACAAGCTGAACATCACGCTGACCCATCGGGCCAGATGAGGGTAGTAGCGGGCGCAGGTCGACTTTTCTGTTGAAGTGCCTGAAGCCGGCCCGCTCTGCCGGCCCAGCCACCCCTGAGGTTACCGTACGGGTGGTTGGGCCGGGGGAGCGGGCTGGTGGTGCCCGAATAAAAAACACCCTCACCTCTGCCGACCGAGATTGTGCCGCAACGTTTCCGTTTCCCGGACAAGCGCAAGCGCGCTCCGGCAACTGTGTTTTCAAGCTTGGAACATCGTCTGTTTTCTTATGATTGCATTGGCCGTTACGAGGAGTTTCCTTGCCACAGCGATGAGTGCGACTTTTGGTTTGACGCCGTTTGCCTGCAGT
>JAJFHC010000064.1 GCA_021775835.1 Hyphomicrobiales bacterium
TCGACATCCTGGTCATCGATGATTTCAAGAAGGTCCGCTTTTTCACTGGCTGCGGCCTGAAGCGCCCGTACGGCTTCGACAACTGGATTGAGTTCCGCATACTCCTTTGAAAGCTGAACAAACTTTTCCGGCTCTGGCGCAGACGCCATTTCCGCCTGAACAGCATCAAACCGTTCGACTACTTTTTCGAGTTTTTCGTTTGTCAGCATTACTTTGAAAGGTGCGGAACTCTAAAAATGTAAAGGCGGGCGACAACAGCCAGCCGATGTGAAATCTTTGCAGACCTTGTACCCGAGTTCCTCCCGCGACGCCATCCCTCGCTCAGGCTGTTGCGCAAGTTTGGGGTTGAAAATACCGTCTGGATCAGGTTTCAACATTTTTTAGCGGCGCGCGCGGAAAACCGCGCAAACTCTTCTTCGTCCCGCGCTAACCAACCAGTTTCCTGATGGCTTCCGGTGTCAGGGGCTGGCTCGGCAGGATACCGCCCGGCTCACCCAGCTTGCCAAACGGTTGTCCGTCGACAGAGGCTTCAAGACCGCCAGCATCCCTGACAATCAACACCAGATTCTTGCGGTCGGGAACCTTGAATATTTCCCCCGAAGCAAGGGTCTTCTGCAGTAGGACCGTGCCACCGCCATCCTCCACACGCAACCACACGTTGTTGCGGGCCCGTAGTGTGATTCTGCTCGGGGGGCTTTCCGTAGACAGACCAGGTGTGGCTGCCGGCTTTTTCGCCGCCGCCTCGGACGACTCCGCCCCCGACGCCGGCTTGTCGGCTTCCACCTGAGGTGTCTTCTTCAACGCGGTTTCAATGAAGTCCGTCATTGTCGACCCGGGGTTGTCGTCGCCCGCGCCATCCAGTGCTAGAACCGTTTCCAGGTCCGACTGGGAAACCGTCCGCTGTGGTTTGGGCCGGGGCACCGGCGTGTCACTCATGGCCTGGCGTTTGACACGGACGGTTGGCAGCGCCGCATCGAGCAGAACGGAGGGATCCGTGCTTGTACCCTTTGGTGCCACCGGCGGCGTCGTATTGATCGATCCCGTGATCTGCGGAGAAGATGGCGGTTCCGCAATTTCCACCACAAGCCTATCATCCTGCGGGTTGACCGGGCTATCAATGACAGGCACCTGGGCCACAAGTTCTTCCTGGGGTGCAGTGCTCCACACGGCGAACAGGGCAATACCGAGGCAGAAGGCAATACTGACACCGGCCAGATCGGCAATACCACGACCGTTCCAGTTCTTCTCGAAACCGAAGCGTTCCCTCACGGTCGGCCTGGGTACAAATGCCGTGTAATGTGCCACCAGTGGTTCAGGGTCCAGCCCCAGGAACTTTGCATAGCAACGCACGATGCCGATGACATAGGGCCAACCGGGGAGCTGGTCCATCGCCCCAAGTTCCAGTGCATGCAGATAGGTTGCCCGGATGTGAGTATCGAGCGCCGCGTCAGCAAGGGTCTCGCCACGCCGTTCACGCTCGTATTGCAGATACCAGCCAGCCTCGCCGGCAGGGTCCGCGTCACCGTCCGGTTTGCTGCGGAAACTGGTCCTGCGGGTCCCGGACTCCCGCTCTCCCACCACTGTAAACTGCTGTGTCATGTCTGCCCGGTTCCCAATGGGAGTGCCGCCTCTACCAGGCTCTTTCGAGCGATAACGCCCTACACGATCCGCTCACCCCGTGAATGAAAAACGAATCACTTAATGTACTAGGAATAAACTAGAATATGGTGGTACGGCAAGAATCTAGAACGAGATGTTGTGTTTCTGTGCAAAGTCGACCAGTTGAGGGCGAATTGAGTGATGGGATTCACGCAACAGCATATCGACATACTCGGCAATTGATTCAGCACTCAGCGCCATGATCATTTCCTTGACGGGACCGACAGCCGCCGGTGTCATGGATATGGACCGGTACCCGACACCAATCAGTGCCATGGCATCGATCGGGCGCCCCGCCATTTCACCGCACAGATTGATTGGAACGCCGGCATTGTTGGCAGCCGATGCAATATCGCGCAGAAGCCGCAACATCGGTGTGCTCAACGAATCGTAACGGCCGGCAAGCCGGGGGTGCCCCCGGTCGCTGGCGTAGAAAAATTGCTGAAGATCGTTGCTGCCCACAGAGACGAAGTCCACCAACATCAGGAGTTCGTCAAGTTGCCACATCAATGACGGCACTTCGAACATGACGCCAAGATGTATTTCGCTGGGCAGGCTATGACCGTGCTTTTCAAGAAAACGCCGTTCCTGATGCATCAGGTCGCGGGCGCGGCGAAATTCATCGACCTCCGCCACCATGGGAAACATGACCCTCATGGGCTTGCCGCCGGCAGCCCTCAACAGCGCCCGCATCTGAAGCCGGAACAAGGCCGGTCTGTCGAGGGACATCCGGATCGCCCGCCAGCCCATGGCCGGGTTTTCTTCCTTGATGTGATTGAGATAAGGCAGAACCTTGTCGCTGCCGATGTCCAGGGAACGGAACACCACGGGCTTGTCACCGGCGGCTTCGAGCACCGACCGGTAAAGGGCCGTCTGTTCACGCATGCGTGGGAACGCAGACGCGATCATGAACTGAAGCTCGGTCCTGAACAACCCGATGCCGTCAGCGCCGGCCTCTTCCAGATGCGGCAAGTCGACCAGCAGGCCGGCATTAACGGAAAGACGAACCCGCTGTCCGTCAGTCGTGATAGCCGGCGAGTCCCGCAAGGCGGCATATTGCGCCTGACGCCTTGCCCGGAACCGGACTTTCTCGGAATAGGCCTGCTCCACATCGATCGACGGCCTGATGTATATTTCCCCGGAGTCGCCGTCCGCAATGACCGGATCGTCGGGATC
Organism: Hyphomicrobiales bacterium; assembly: GCA_021775835.1. The sequence goes on from JAJFHC010000064.1 coordinate 2,836, forward strand.
GACCAATTCCACAACCCGTTCACCGCTGCTCACCAGCGGGATGTCGAGGGCACGGGCGACAATCGTGACATGGCTGGTCGGACTGCCGTCCTCAAGTATCAATCCGCGCACACGGTCGCGGTCATAGTCCAACAATTCGGCAGGGCCCATGTTGCGCGCAACGATGACGGCATCTTCGGGTATCTCCTCGGCCGCCGCCGTCGCCGCCCGGCCAGACAAAATACGCAACAGGCGGTTGGCAAGGTCGTCGAAATCGTGCAGGCGTTCGCGAATATACGGGTCTTTCTGCCGCAGCATGCGCGCCCGGTTGTCGTTCTGCACCCGTTCCACCGCCGCCTCTGCCGTTAGTCCGGACGTCACGGCTTCATGCATCTTCGAAAGCCATCCACGGTCATGGGCAAACATCCGGTAGGCTTCGAGCACTTCCCGGTGTTCGCCACCGCGTGATGGATCGAGTCGAGACAGCATACGGTCGATCGAATCCCGCAGCTCTCCGGTGCCCTTGTCTAGGTGCTCGTGTTCATGCGGGATATCTTCGGCGATAATATTGGTGACGATCACCCGCGGCTCGTGCAGGACCACATGTCCCAAAGCAATTCCGTCTGCCAGGGCAACACCCTTGATGTGATGGCTTCTGAGATGCGCGATATCGTCATCGATGCTCTGCGACACCTCAAGCATCGCACCGGAACCGACCATTTCGGCCAGAACCATCGCTGTGGTCTGCAGGGCTTCGACTTCTTCGTCGCTGTACTGACGTGCAACCCGGTTCTGAACAACCAACACGCCTATTGCATAACCACCGCGAAGAACCGGCACGCCAAGAAACGACTGGTAGACTTCTTCACCTGTTTCGGGAAGGTAGGCAAACGCCGGGTGCGACTGCGCGTCCGAGGTGTTGAGGGGTTTGGCATCGGCGGCAATCTTGCCCACCAACCCTTCGCCAACGTGAAGCGAAGCCTTGTGAACCGAAGATGGGTTCAGGCCCTCTGTCGAGAATAGTTCAAGCTGGCGTTCGGCACGCAGAAGATAGACCGAGCAGACTTCTGCGACCATGTTGGCCGCAATCAGCACCGTAATCTTGTCCAGCCGTAACTGTGTACTTTCCGGCTCCGCCATGACCTCGCGCAGTTGCCGGAGAAGGACACGCGGGCCACCGGCGGAGGTCGGCATTACCCAGTATCCCTTTTCAGGCTGCACATCCGCCAACTCCAGCAGACATGCAGTTCAGATTTGTGTTTTCGTCGGCACCAGCAGATCACGGCATCAGTCCCCGTCAAGGCCATAGGCCGTATGCAGCGCCCGAATCGCCAACTCAGTATAAGCTGCATCGATCAGAATGGAGACCTTGATTTCAGATGTGGTAATCGCCTGAATGTTGATTCCCTTCTCTGCCAGAGCCTTGAACATCTGGGCAGCAACGCCGGCGTGACTGCGCATGCCAACACCTATCACTGAGACCTTTACGACATCCTGAGAGCCCACAAGGTCGCGATAGGCAATGTCATCCTTCGCCGCTTCAATCACCTTCAGCGCCCGGGGCAAGTCATCATTCGGCACCGTAAAGGTGAGATCCGTGTGAGTCCCGTCGTCAGACACGTTCTGAACAATCATATCAACATTTATACTGGCGTCTGCAAGGGGTCCGAAAATATTTGCGGCAACACCCGGTTTGTCGGCAACCTTGATGAGCGTGACCTTGGCTTCGTCCTTAGAATAGGCGATCCCGCTGACGATCTGTTGTTCCATGATTTCATCCTCGTCACATACTAGGGTTCCCGGTCCGACCTGGCTCATGTCTGTCGGCGCCAGCGACTGCGGTTCGTCAAAACTCGATCTCACCTGGAGCTGGACGCCATGGATCATGGCCGTCTCAACTGATCGCGTCTGGAGAACCTTGGCACCGAGGGATGCCATTTCCAGCATTTCCTCATAGGAGATTCTGTCGAGCTTCTGGGCTTTGGCGACTATTCTCGGATCGGTCGTATAGACACCGTTGACATCAGTATAGATGTCGCAACGGTCGGCGTGGACCGCGGCTGCCAGAGCGACAGCACTGGTATCCGAACCGCCGCGTCCCAGGGTCGTGATCCGTCGGTCGGGGCCGATTCCCTGAAACCCGGCAATAACGGCAACCTGACCTTGTGACAGCCGATCTACAAGATCATCTCCTTCAATCGATGTGATACGGGCTGAACCATGAACGTCGTCGGTATTGAGTGGCAACTGCCATCCCAGCCAAGACCGGGCCGCTATGCCCATTCCCTGCAATGTAATTGCCAGCAAACCGGCAGTTACCTGCTCACCGCTTGCCACCACCACATCATATTCCCTGGCATCATGAATCGTGGCCGCTTCACGGGTCCAGTTGATCAACTGATTTGTCGTGCCCGCCATGGCGGAAACCACCACGGCTACTTCATGCCCGGCATCGGTTTCCCGCTTGACGTGCAACGCAACGTTGCGGATACGTTCGATATCCGCAACCGACGTACCGCCGAATTTCATCACAAGCCGGGCCATGTCTCGCCTTTTTCCGCTCCGGTGCAACCGTCAAAGGGGTTGTCTGTCAAGGTTGGTGAACGTGTCGGGCCAAATTCCGGGAACCGGGGCACCCGTCGCCGCATCACAGTCCGGCGCTTTCATACATTGAATCGATCCGAAATGGCAACTGCGACGCCGTACAGACTTGACATATGATGCTGGACAAACACTAGCTTGCGTCATGATCGCAACCGACCAGATACCCAAGACCACAGTCGACACATCGGAAGTCGCAAAGTTTTCCGCCATGGCGGCGGAATGGTGGGATCCACAGGGCAAGTTTGGTGTTCTGCACAAGTTCAATCCTGTACGGCTCGGTTACATCCGGCAGCATGTGTGCGATCATTTCGCCCTGAACGACCGCGACCTTCGCCCCCTCAAGGGTATGCGGGTTCTCGACATCGGATGCGGTGGCGGTCTGCTTTGCGAACCCATGTCGAGAATGGGCGCGGATGTTCTGGGCGCGGATGCCTCGGAGAAGAACATCAAGACGGCGATGGTCCACGCCCAGGAGCATAAGCTGGACATCGACTACCGTGCCGTGACCGCAGAACAACTGGCCAGCGATGGTGAGCAGTTCGACATCGTCCTGAACATGGAAGTGGTCGAGCATGTGGCGGATGTCGACCTGTTCATGACGTCCTGTGCCTCCATGGTCAAACCCGGCGGCATGATGTTCGTGGCAACCCTGAACCGGACCATGAAGGCCTTTGCACTCGCCATTGTCGGTGCGGAATACGTTCTCGGCTGGCTTCCCAAGGGCACTCATCAATGGGAAAAATTCGTCACGCCGCGGGAGCTCGAGAGCCCACTCACAGCCAGCGATATGAAGGTAACCAGCCGCTCCGGTGTGATCTACAATCCGCTGACCGGTGTCTGGTCATTGTCGTCGGACGCCGACGTCAACTACATGATGGTTGCCGTCCGCTAGATCAAATCTTGTCTTTTGTCTAGGCGTTGCCGCGTATCTGGTACTTCTTACTCATGACCTGACAGGTTTCAGTTCTTGTCTTCCGGCAGGGCTGGCAAGGGGTGAACTTCGATGCCTTCCTCGTTCAGTTCGCGCACATCTTCGGTGCTCGCTTCACCATAGATTCCCCGGACTTCAACCTCTTCATAGTGAATCCGGCGCGCCTCTTCTGCGAACTTGTCGCCCACATAGTCTGCACTCTGCTCCACGTACTGGCGCATCTGCCGTAACGTTTCCATGACTTCAGGAACTTTCGGGGACCCTGCCGCCGCAAGCACTTTCTTGTTGGATTTAGCGCCGATGTTGGGTGCCATGAGCGTCTTTTGAATCTTGGCCGAACCGCAATGGGGGCAGGTCACGATTTTTCTTTTGACCTGTTCATTGAAAGCGTCGCTGCTTTTGAACCAACCGTCGAATTCGTGGCCCTTGTCGCAACCCAATGTGAAACTGATCATGACGCCTCGCGCAACCCGGAAGGAACGTTGACTGAGCCCGATAGCTCAAATTGGCGGTCATGGTCAAGCGCGGGAACCCGCCTGCGGGCATTGCTCACCTGTTCCGGATCAATTTCCGCAATGACATATCCTGTTTCTGTTCCACCGTCTGCCAATACCTCTCCCCATGGCGAAACGATAAGACTGTGGCCGTAGGTTTTCCGGCCATTCTCGTGTTCGCCTGTTTGCGCCGGCGCAAATATGTAAACACCATTCTCGATCGCACGGGCTCGCAGGAGCGTGTGCCAATGTGCGGTTCCCGTCTGCTGCGTGAAAGCTGACGGCACTGCGATGAACGCTGCCCCTGCCTTCGACAGCGACCGATAAAGTGCCGGAAACCGAAGGTCGTAGCAGACCGTCAATCCAATCGTGCCCCATGGAAGCGTCGCTGTGACAGCCTCATCGCCGGGCCTGTAGGTGCGCGATTCACGGTAGGTCTCGCCGCCGGCAAGGCTCACATCAAACATGTGCATCTTGTCATAAGTCGCGACAACGGACCCGTCTGGGCCAATCAGGAATGCCCTGTTGGCCGCCTTGTCCGGCGCCACCCTGACAGCCAGAGATCCGATCAGGATCCAGCGTTCCAGTTCCCGTGCAACAATCCGGAATCGGGCCAGAGCCCGATCGTCATTCTGATCGGCGATCTGGTTGAACAACGGATCGCCTCCCAGTTCCATAAGGGATGTCATCTCCGGCGTAACCACCAGGTCGGCTCCCGCTTCTGCGGCATCGCGAATGAGCCGTTCGGCAGCCTCCACATTCCGATCCACAGAACGTCCCGCACACAACTGGATGCAGGCCGTTTTGAACATACTCTATCCAATCACTAATTTACGATGCAATGGCGCCCACGCTAAGACGCAGCAATCATATCAGAAAGTTGGCCCGATTGTTCTAGCGCATACAGGTCGTCGCACCCGCCCACATGATCGTCTCCGATGAATATCTGGGGCACCGACCGGACGCCGCCGGCCTTGGTGGTCATAACGGCACGCTCAGCCTGATTCATGGTCACATCGATTTCAATGTAACTTGCACCTTTTTCCTTCAACAGCCGTATTGCCGCAAAGCAGTACGGGCACATGCGCGTGGTATAAATTGTAATGTTTTTCATGATGTCCTGACATCCCGCATTGGAGTGCTCATTGTAGCAAATTTCAACCAACACAGATAGTTGCGCCCTTACACTGGGTCAATAACCCGGGCGAACACAAGCACGTCAATGTGATCGGCGCCGGCCGCATGCAGAATTCGCGCACACGCATCCACGGTGGCCCCGGTTGTTATGACATCATCGATCAACACGACCCTTTTGCCGGACACGTCGCCGATGCGGGCTTCTGGAACCACAAATGCATTGCGGACGTTGTCACGGCGTTGCCTTACGCTCAGTCCAACCTGCGGTTTTGTCGATCTGGTGCGCATGAGCAGATCATCCCTGTATGCCGGATGGTTGTCTCGCGTCATCCAGTAGGCAAGCAGTGCTGCCTGGTTGTACTGGCGGTACCAGTAGCGAAACCGGTTCAGGGGCACCGGAACTACAACATCGCAATCCGCCAGCAGATAACTTCCCGCCCGGGACATCCAGTCAGCCATCGGCCGGGCCACGTCGAGACGGTCACGATACTTGAGAGCATGCACGAGATCGCGCGCGACACCATCATATCGGGCGACGAAACCGACACGATCATACACTGTGTCCTCTAAAATGGTTTCGAACACACTGACGTCAGATCCCGGAGAATGCGACGACGCCATCTCACGAGAGTTCCGGGGAATGTGGCTGACGAAGTCAATTTGGGTCCAGCACCGTGCGCAGAGCTGCCCGGAGTTGGAGAGTCTGTTATCGCAGGCCAGGCATTGCGGCGGTAAAATCAGATCGGCCAGGAGGCGACCTGATTTTGCACCCCCTTCCCACCAACGCCCGATGAGACTATTGATGCTCTGTATCACGCCAAGAAAACCTCATCTGGACCCGCTCCCGTGACTGTGCCGCCACCCAATTCGCACGATGCCGCTTCTAACGGGCCATTCGACCGGGGCCGGCTCCGTCGCTCGCGAAACCGGGCCGCCCCGACGTTCGCGCAAGCATCGTTCCTTGTCGAAACCGCCGCTTCGGGAATCGCGGAACGGCTGGGTGACGTGAAGCGCCAGTTTGACACCGCGGTCGTACTTGGTGGCTATAACGGCCTGGCAACGCCGATCCTGTCGGGTACAGGCCAAGTTGACAGCATCGTCACGACAGACATGGCTGAAGCCATGGTGCGCCATTCCCGCGGCATGCGGATTGTCGCCGACGAGGAATATCTGCCCTTTCGTGAGGCCGCGCTCGATTTGATCGTCAGCCCATTGACGCTGCACTGGGTGAATGATCTTCCCGGCTGCCTGATCCAGATCAGACATGCCCTTCGGCCGGACGGGCTGTTCATCGGCGCCCTGCTTGGCGGCGAGACCCTGTTCGAATTGCGCACGTGTTTACTTGAGGCCGAAGTCGAAACAACCGGGGGCGCATCGCCCAGGGTCGCCCCTTTCGCTCATGTGCGGGATCTGGGAAGCGTTCTTCAGCGCGCCGGGCTGGCCTTGCCCGTCGTGGACGCCGACCACTTTGTGGTTCGTTATGACGACGCCTTCGCTCTCATGAAGGACCTTAAACTGATGTCCGGTTCAAACGGCCTGCCGGCGCCGACTTCTGGATTGCGAAGGGAAGTTCTGATGCGGTCTGCCGAACGGTATGCCGCAAAGTTCAGCGACGCCGACGGCCGCATACGGGCGACCTTCGATGTCATTTATCTCACGGCCTGGGCGCCCCATGAATCTCAGCAGCAACCGCTGCGGCCGGGAAGCGCCAGGAGCCGTCTCGCCGACGCATTGGGCACAGAAGAAGTCAGTGTTGGAGAAAGGGCCGGCATCGACACCACGAATCGTAATTCGTGACCCTCGACTCGAGTCATGCAAATTGAATCGAGATTCTTCAGAAGGCCGCCGCGACCAAGTCGAAGAAGTTTGTCCTGAGATTGGTACTGATACTGCCGAGCACAGTGACGATCGCAATGGAGATGAACCCTGCAACAAGAGCGTACTCGATGGCCGTTGCACCTGAGTCAGCCCGCAGGAAACGACCTGCGGTGTCTCCCAGATAAGTCTTGCAGCGTTTGCTCGTTACGAACATTCAATATGCTCCATTCGTCCTCTTCCCGCAGTATTCTTCTGCGAGACTTTGCCCGCCCCTGTTGCATGGACCTACAACAGGTCTCTTAATTGCGCCACCAAAGGAATGTCCGCCGGTGGCATATCGTAGTCGCGCAGCCGCAAGGGTTTCACCCAAGCCAGAGACTGTCCTTCCTGAGGCGTCACGCGGCCGCTCCATCGGCGACACACAAACAACGGCATCAAGAGGTGGAACTCTTCATAGGAATGGCTTGCAAACGTCAGGGGTGCAAGACAGGCCTCCGTTACATCAATTCCCAGTTCCTCGCGCAATTCACGAATTACCGCATCTTCAGGACGCTCGCCCATCTCTACCTTGCCGCCAGGAAACTCCCACAATCCAGCCATCGATTTTCCTTCTGGCCGTTGGGCCAACAGGACACGACCATCCGGATCAATCAGAGCGCATGCAGCAACAAGCAACACAATGCGTTCGTCCGTCGTAAGCATTCAGTATTCACAACATTCGTTAAGATAGGGGTTAAGATTCAGAAATTGCCGGAAATGGTAACGCAAACCTAAACGATTGTTCAGCTGCGGTAATCCGCGTTGATTTCGATGTACCCATGAGTCAAATCACAGGTCCAGACGGTAGCTTTCCCTGAGCCGACGCCCACATCGACACCAATGTCGATTTCAGCGCCGCACATATGGTCCTGCAGCATGGCTTCTCGGTAGTCGGGATCGATCATGCCGTCACGGGCAACACTGACCCCGCCGATCTGTATGGCCAGACGGTCACGATCGGCATCTTCCCCCGACTTACCCACCGCCATGACGATGCGACCCCAGTTTGCATCTTCCCCGGCTATCGCCGTCTTGACCAGCGGCGAGTTGCCGATCGCAAGGCCGATTTTGCGCGCAGCCTCGTCGTGCTCCGCCCCCGACACCCGGATTTCGATAAACTTCTGCGCCCCTTCACCATCCCTTACCACCTGATGCGCAAGATCTCGCAGCACCCCGTCGACCGCTTTGGCAAATCCCGGCAGTGCAGGATCATTGGAGGAATCGATAACGGCACCGGACTTGCCCGTTGCAAACAGGAGAACCGTGTCGCTGGTGGAGGTGTCACTGTCAACGGTAATGGCATTGAAGCTCTTGTCGACTGCAGTCGCCAGAACACTCTGCAGAATGTCCCGACCGACGCCTGCATCAGTGAAAACGAATGCAAGCATCGTCGCCATGTCCGGCGCAATCATGCCTGAACCCTTGGCAATTCCGTTCACGGTTATTGTTCGACCGCCGATGTCTACCTGGGTTGTGGCGAGCTTCGGAAACGTGTCGGTGGTCATGATCGCACGCGCCGCTTCCGGCCAACCATTGGGCGACGCCTGTGCAACCGTTCCGGGCACAATATTCGTAATCGGCGTGGGGTCGAGCGTTTCTCCGATCACGCCGGTAGAGGCTATAAAGACGCCTGCAGCCGGGCAATCCAGTTCATCGGCGACACCGTTCGCCACCGCTTCCACGGTTTTCCGACCGGCATGCCCGGTAAAAGCGTTGGCATTACCGGCATTGACCGCCAGTGCGTTGGCCCGGTGTTGGGTCAGATTCTCCCGGCACCAGTCTACCGGGGCGGAACAGGTTTTCGATCGGGTAAACACGCCGGCCACTTCCGCACCGTCGTCGAAGACGGCGATCAGGACGTCAGGGCGCCCCTTGTAACGGGTGCCCGATGACGCGGTTCCCAATCGGACACCAGCCACCGGCGGCATTTCCGGATAGTGCAGTGGAGCAAGCGGCGAAACCGTATCGGCCATCAAATTTCTCCAACGGAACCCACGGTCTCGACGACTCAACAATGCGCGGATTTATATGAAGTTACCCTATTTCTTTGGCTCGTCCGGCTTTGCTTCCGGATCGAGATATTCGATGTCCGCTTTGCTGCGGAGCTTCTCGGCGATTTTTGTCACCTGTTCGCGCAACAGGACATTCCGAATCCGGGTTTTGATTTTGTCAAATTCCTGAATCTGTTGCTTACGCCGTTCTTCGACTTTGACGATGCTCCAGCCCTGGTTCGACTTTATCGGTTTGGAAACTTCTCCCTTCTTGAGGGAAAAAGCGGCCTCTGCCAGTGCTGGAACCATCCGGTCCTTGGAGAAAAAACCCAAATCGCCTCCCGAAGGAGCGTTTGCCGCAATCGACTTCGCCTTCGCAAGGTCCTCGAATGCCGCGCCTTTCTCGATGACATCAAGAATAGCCTCGATCTCTTTTTCTGTCTGGACAGTGATCAGACGCGCGCGAACCTCATCCTGGGGTTTGATCTTCGCTGTCTCTTTCTTGTAGACCGCCATGGCCTGCTTTTCAGTTACCCTGGGCTCGATCTTCTGTTTGAAGTACGCATCGCGCATCGCTTTCGCACGGTAGAATTTCGCCCGCCGGTCGAATTCCTTCGTCTTGGCAATCTTTGCGCGCTCCGCAGCCTGCGCCAGGAGCTTTCTTTCAACCAGATAGTTTACGAGAAACTTGTACCGGTGTTTGGCCGGAACTGCGGCAAGCTGGGCCAGAAGGTCTTCGGCGGCATACTCCACCTCAGACGCGGTAATCGGATCACCGTTTACCGTCGCAACCACCTTGTCCTTGCCGTCGGCGTCCTGGGCTTGAAGCGGACCCACAATGCTCAGGGAAAATACAAGGCCTAAAAACAACAATTTACTTATGCACTTGGGCATCAGGTTCTCCAAAATCATACGACTCACCAACGCGTGCGCCATTCAATCCGCAGTTGCGACAAACATCAGACACTCTTATCCGCCGCAGATGATTTTTGACACATAAAAGGCGGCGCATAATGATCGGATTGCGCCGCTGTTGCAACCCGGTGCGGCAAACGGGCTTAACAGCCATGGTTTCCGGCATTTGTGACCACCTGATGGCGTTGACAATAACCGGGGCGACGCTTATCTCTCCTCAGTCATCCGAGGATCACCCTTCGGGCTAGCGGATAGAAACTGACATAACGGTACCTTATGTTAGTTTCTATCCTCTAGAACGGCCCCGCGTGTCATATCAACAGCAGCTGAACAACGCTCTCCGGTGAATTGATGAAGCATGTTGCTGAAGAGGCCGACACCGGTGCCGCATTCGGTAAATTGGGACAGCAATATGGTTGGATTAGGCGCTTTAGCCGCAAAGTTTTTTGGGTCGTCCAATGACCGCAAGGTCAAGGGCTACAAATCAATGGTCGAATCGATTAACGCCCTGGAGCCCGAGATCGAGCGCCTGAGCGACGAGCAACTCAAGGCGCGAACGGACGAATTTCGCGAACAGGTCAGGAACGGCACCGAAATTGACGAACTGCTGGTACCGGCCTTTGCAACCGTAAGAGAGGCTGCCAAGAGAACGCTCGGGCAGCGACATTTTGACGTACAGCTTACCGGCGGCATGGTACTCCATGAGGGCCGGATCGCCGAAATGAAGACCGGTGAAGGCAAGACGCTCGTCGCGACACTTCCCGTCTATTTGAATGCCCTGGCGGATGAGGGTGTGCACGTGGTTACCGTAAACGATTATCTGGCCAGCCGCGATGCCGAATGGATGGGACAGGTTTACCGTTTCCTCGGACTGGAAGTGGGATGCATCACCCATGGCATGGACGACGAGGAACGCCGCAAGGCATACGCCGCGGATGTCACCTACGCGACCAACAACGAACTGGGTTTCGACTACCTCCGCGACAACATGAAGTATCAACGCGAATCCATGGTCCAGCGCGGTCACGGATTTGCAATTGTCGATGAGGTCGACTCCATTCTGGTCGACGAGGCCCGGACGCCGCTTATCATCTCCGGCGCTGTCGAGGACAAATCGGACTTGTATGTCTCCGTCGACAAGATTTTCGCGGATCTGGTCGAAGCCGACTACGAACTTGACGAAAAACAACGCACAGTCACGCTGACTGAAACCGGCAACGATCACGTCGAAGAACTATTGCGTGCTGCAGAACTCATGGAAGGCGAGTCCTTCTACGATGTGGAGAATGTGACGATTGTCCATCACGTCAATCAGGCTCTGCGGGCACACACCCTGTTTTCCCGGGACAAGGACTACATCGTCAAGAACGACGAAGTGGTCATCATTGACGAGTTCACCGGCCGCATGATGGAAGGCCGGCGCTATTCGGAAGGCCTGCACCAGGCCCTTGAAGCCAAGGAAAACGTCTCCATCCAGCCGGAAAACCAGACACTTGCCTCGGTCACATTCCAGAATTACTTCCGTCTTTACAACAAACTTGCCGGCATGACCGGCACGGCTGCCACCGAGGCAGACGAATTTATGGACATCTACAAGCTCGATGTCCTTGAGGTTCCCACTCATATGCCGGTAACCCGCAAGGACGATGACGATGAAGTCTATCGCACGGCGGGTGAAAAATACAACGCCATTATCGAGCTGATCAAGGACTGCCGGTCTCGCGGTCAGCCTGTTCTGGTTGGTACGACGTCGATTGAAAAGTCCGAACTGCTGGCCGACAAGCTGAAGGAACTCGAGGTGCCCCACAGCGTACTGAACGCAAGGTATCACGAGCAGGAAGCCCAGATCATCTCCCAGGCCGGGGTCCCCGGCGCCATCACGATTGCCACGAACATGGCAGGGCGTGGCACCGACATCCAGCTTGGCGGCAACGTGGACATGCGGATCGCCATTGAAACGGCCGAAATCGCAGACGATGCGAAACGCCAGGCCGAAGTGGAACGAATTAAGACGGAAATCGACGCCATGAAGGCTGAAGCTATCGCCGCAGGCGGTCTCTACGTCATCGGCACGGAGCGCCACGAAAGCCGGCGGATCGACAACCAGCTGCGCGGCCGCTCAGGCAGACAAGGCGATCCGGGACACTCCAAGTTTTTTCTCAGTCTCGATGACGATCTGATGCGCATTTTCGGATCGGAACGGATGGACTCGATGCTCCAGAAACTTGGCCTTGAAGAAGGCGAAGCGATTGTCCACCCGTGGATCAACAAGGCGCTGGAGAAAGCTCAGCAAAAAGTCGAGGCGCGCAATTTCGACATCCGCAAGAACCTGCTGAAATTTGACGATGTCATGAACGATCAGCGTAAGGTGATCTTCGAACAACGCATCGAAATCATGGCCGACAGGGACGTTACCGAAATTGTGTCAGACATGCGCCACCAGGTGGCCGATGACCTGGTGACCAAACATATTCCAGAAAAAGCCTATGCCGAACAATGGGATGCCGATGGCCTGAAGGAAGATGCCCAGAACTTCCTCAATCTCGATCTGCCAATCCATGACTGGTGCAACGAAGAGGGCATAGCCGATCAGGAGGTGCGGGAGCGCCTCACGCAGGCCGCCGACAAGGCAGCCGCCTCGAGGACCGTCAGGATTGGCCCTGACATCATGCGACAGATCGAAAAGGCGGTGCTGCTCCAAACCCTTGACCAGTTGTGGCGCGACCATCTGATCATGCTTGATCACCTGCGCCAAGTCGTTGGCCTGCGTGGATTTGGCCAGCGTGATCCTCTCAACGAATACAAGACCGAGGGCTTTACGCTGTTTGAAGCTTTGCTGGCTAAACTCCGCGAGGGTGTTACCGGTCAATTGATGAGGGTCGAGCTGGCGGACGCGATACCCGACGAACTGACTGACGACGATCTGCCGGACATGGAAGCCTTTCACATCAACCCGCTAACCGGCGAAGATGAAATGGCTGATGCGGACTACGCCATGGCTGCCCTGCCAGCAACCGGCAACCGCAAGGTTCCGGTGGATGTCGACCCCGAAGACTCGTCGACCTGGGGCAAGGTACCACGTAATGCGCCATGCCCCTGCGGCACAGGCAAGAAATACAAGCATTGTCACGGTCAACTAAACTGAGTTCGTCCCGATTTGAGTGCCCGGACCCGTTGGCTGTCCCTGACATACCTTCGGTACCGGCGGGTACCCACACTCCGACAACGTCAGGTTCGATGAAAGGCGTACGGTCCAGCACACGAACGGTGTCGACCCTGCGTCCAGCAGCGGGTGTCAAACGTTCGGCGATAGCTCTTCCCCGGTTGAACGCCCCCACCGATAATGCCATGTATTAACGGTGAGTCTGGCGTTTCTCAGGAACCTTAATGGCTGAACCGGTTGAGATCACCTATCGCGCCTTCCTGTCCTATAGTCACAAGGACACAGAAGCTGCTGCCTGGCTTCACAAGAAGCTTGAAAGATGGCGGGTTGACCGGAATTTTGTAGGTCGGGAGACCGCTGTTGGCATCGTGCCCAAGAGCCTGCGACCGATCTTTCGCGACCGCGACGATTTTGCGGGCGGCAGTTCTCTGGAAGATGCGACGATAGCGGCCCTGGAGGCCTCCAAATTCCTGATTGTTCTGTGCTCGCCCAACGCGGCGGCAAGCACCTACGTCAACGAAGAAGTCAGGTTGTTCAAGGCTTTGGGTCGGTCCGATCGCGTCATTCCTGTGATTATCGCCGGCGAACCCGGTGGCGCGGTTCAGGAATGCTTTCCGCCATCCGTGAAATTCACCGTCGATGAACAGGGCCGGATCACGGACAAACTGGCCGAACCCGTGGCACCCGATTTTCGTGACATCGGTGATGGCCGCGAGCGTGCCGCCGCCAAGGTTGTGGCCGGCATGCTGGGCGTACGCTACGACGAGATCATGCAGCGTGCCAAGATCGCCGCCCGTAAGCGCAAGTTGCGTTCAGCCATCGCCGGGACGTCTTTCGTCGTGCTGGCATCCGTCGGCGGCTACTACTATTGGCAATCGATCCACCTGGCGACCCAGCAGGAACTGAGCAAGAAGGAAATCAAAAAACTCCAGGGCCTCGTCAAGAACCTTCTCTCGACCAGTGCAAACGCCTCCGAGGCTCCCGGCGTCGCTGACGAGTTGGAAAAGGCTCTCAGCTCCGCCCAACGCCAGGCCAATGCCGGTGACAAGCGCATGAGCCGGGCGCTTGAATTACTGGGCCAGGGAAAGATTACGGAAGCAGAAGGCCTCTTCCAGGAAGTCGCTGACGATAACGCGGCACGAATTGCGAAGGCCGAGGCCTATGTAGAAAAAGGCAAGGTCGAAACTGCCGCCGCATTCCGCAATCTAGGGGCGATTGCCCGGCTGGCCGATCCCAAACGTGCCCGGACGGCCTATACCCAAGCTCTGAAGTTCGAGCCGGACCACGCCGACGCGCTCTACTGGCATGGAACACTCCATCTGCGGTCCGGCGACCTGCCGGTGGCAGAGAAATCCTTGTCCCGGCTGATGGATGTGTCGACCGCTTCCGGAGACAAGCGCGGTCTCTATCGCGCCCACCTTCGGCTTGGCGAAATCGTCAAGGATCGGGGAAGTCTCGAGGCCGCTCTCAAGCACCAGCAACAAGCCATTGCCATCGCCCGTGAGCGACTGGACGCCCAGCCAGCAGATCTGGAACGCCAGCGTGACGTTTCGGTTTCCTACGAAAAGATAGGTGACGTACAACGAGCGCTCGGCGACCTGACAAATGCTCTCGCGTCGTACCGCAACAGTCTGACAATTGCGGAACGGCTCGCCACCAACGACCCCTCCAACACAGGCTGGCAGCGCGACCTCTCCGTATCCTTCGACAGGGTCGGCAATGTGCAGAAAATTCAGGGCGACCTTGACGGGGCACTCACGTCCTATCGAGACAGCCTTGCCATCAGGGAACGTCTTACCGACTCCGATCCCAAAAATGCACTCTGGCAGCGCGATCTGTCCGTCTCCTACAACAAGGTCGGCGGCGTTCAGAAAGCTCAGGGTGATCTGAGCGGGGCTCTCAAAACCTACCGCGACAGCCTGGCTATTACGGAGCGGCTCGCCGCGTCCGATTCCAAAAACGCCGGATGGCAACGCGACCTCGCGGTGTCGCACAGCCGGGTCGGTGACGTGCAGATGACACAAGGCGACCTCAATGGCGCGCTGTCCTCCAATCGCAGTACACTGGAGATCATCTCCCGGCTTGCAGATGCCGACCCTGAGAATGCTGGCCGGCAACTGGATTTGTCTGTGTCCTACAACAATGTTGGCGACGTCCAGAAGGCGCTGGGCGATCTCAGGGGCGCTCTGAAACTCTACCGTGACAGCCTGACCATCCGTCAGCGTCTAGCCGCGACAGATCCTAAGAACGCGGGCTGGCAGCGCAATCTTTCGGTTTCTTACGAGAACGTCGGTAACGTTCAGGTTATCCAGGGCGATCTTACGGAAGCATTCGCCTCATTTCGCGACAGCCTTGCCATTCGGCAACGCCTCGCCACTTCCGATCCGGAGAATGCCAGCTGGCAGCGCGACCTGGCCCTGGCACACTGGCGCTTGGCGGAGAATGGCGAAGAACCGAAGACGCACTGGCAGGCAGTGGTCAATATTCTGAAAGCCCTCAACGACGCCGGCAGACTCTCACCGACCGACCGCAAGCGTCTGCCCGTGGCCGAAACCAACCTTGCGGCGGCATCAGAATAAGCACTTTTCCCGGTGCGTCGCAGGCGTCGTGAGCTTCATTGTTTGCCGTCGAGGTTTTGATGACTCAACACTTCCTGTCTGATTTGTTTCACTTCATCTGCAAGTTCCTGGCAATTGTCTTCCTCATAAAGCTGGATCGCAGCGTCAAGCGATTTGAGACCACTCCTGACCAGATCATCCTTCCCAACACGGCGACCACGACGAATTGCTATCTCGCCAATCCACCGCTGTGCCAAAGCGCGATCTGTTCTGATTTTGCGATCAAGCGCAAATTCGAAGACAGCCTCCAATTGCTGTTCGGCACGTTCAAGGTTTTCGGTGACTGTTTCATCTCCCTGCGCTTGATCGAGTTGCACCAGCGCCATTGCCACCTGAAACTGCGATTGCACACGATGCGTCGACAACGTCTCACCGACACAAGTCTCGATGACGTCGTCGTATTGCCGAATCACCATTTCGAGAAGCAGAATTTGTTCCGGCCCGGTTTTTCTATCCGCCAGCACTTTGCGGACGCGCGCAGCACCGCGGGCGGCAATGACCCAGCTGTCGGTTTCACTCCCACGGTCGTATGAAGAAATGCCGTTTTCAAAAGCCGAAATCGCCGCAATCGCGTGTTTTTCCGCTGCCTTCCCTATAGTCACATTCGCTAGTGTTTCATATGACACGGCGAGGTCGATGTGGAGTTGAGCCCATCGTGCGAGTCCTTCGTTTCTGGAGTGAATAGCAAGTGCTCCGTTGAAACTGGTTATTGAACGTTCGAGCCACGTATTCCGGTGATTGCCGTCGGCATAGCGAGAGCCGATTCGAAACTGGACATCGCCAAGGTCACGCAGGGCCCTAACCTGAACAGCTGGATAATAGTTATCTGTGAACAGCTCCAATGCCTTGCCATAGGCCTCGACCGCATCACGATGGTAGCTCTCGGCAAGCACATCGTCGGCCGCGAGTTGAGACATGGCATTAGACGCGTCCCCCAGATCGAGATTCGCATGCGCCCAATCAAGTGGAGAGTCATTTTGGGTGAACACCTGGAGCGCATCTGTGTAAGCAACAACCGCTGAGAAATAGGCATCCAGCTGGGGCTGACCATGAGACCATTTTCCAATCATGGCGTAGGCACGCCCGATGTAGTATTTCTGATCAGCCCACTGTCTGGGCATTCCTGTCTTGGTCTGCACTTCGAGAATCTCTTCACGGTCATCAACGACACCTTCGTAGGCGGCAACCGCACGATTAGCCTTGGTTTCACGACCGGCACGCAAGTATTTCAGCGCGGCGAGATTCGTCCGTGTCGTTGCCCAGTCTTTTGGCATAGCCTCCCGAGTTCGGACTTCAAGTGCTTCTTTTGCTGCCATTTCGGCCCGATTGAAAAACCTGTCCTGTTCTTCACCTTCGGATAGGTTGCCAAGTGCGGCATATGCGTCGGCGAGATTGTTCTTTCCAATTGCCCAGTTCACCGGATAGGTTTCTCTTGTGAACTGTTCCGACATGGCAACAAAGCTGGCAGCCGCAGTCTCTAGCAACACTCTGGCCTCTGCGGGCGGCGCCTCTTCGCTTCGGACTCTCTGAATGTTGGCAGCATTCATCCGAACCAGCGCCAAATCGTCGGTCATGTCATGTTCGACATAAACCTCCATCGCCTTCTGGTACGCGTAGATCGCCTTGTCTTGCCAATAACTTCGGTCATCGGTCATCCGTTCGCTTATGGTTCGAAACAGGATGCCACGCATGTTCTGGAGCCTGGCCCAGGAAATCGGGTCGCCATCCCGGTCACAAATCAAGTTGAGGATGTCATGGATGGCAAGTGCCCGGTCACGGGCAGCGCCCGACTCATTGCCGCCGGTCCGCACAAAAATAGTTTGCAAGATCTCAGCACGTTGGACCTCTGCTTCGTACCGTTCTGCACTGCGATGCGAGGTATCTGGGAGAACATTCCATTCCAGAATTGCTGCGGCTTCCCGTAGAGCATCAAGATTGGCAAAGAGAGTGCCGTGAGTTTGCAATGCCGCCGCCTGTTGAAGGCGCAAATGTCTTCGTTTTTCAATCTCGCTTCGTGGCGCCACTTCAGCTGCTTCGCCAAACAATTGTGCGGCATCAAGGCTGCGTGATCGAGATAGGGCAATACTGGCTTCGCTTTCGTACAAGCTGGCAAGATTGTCCGACTCATGCGTTCGACGTTGTGAGATCACATCGAAGTAACGCTCGCGCGCATGGCGAATCGCGGTTTGCGCCGCTTCAAGCTGCATGATGTCCGCGTTGTCCAGCGCTGCGCGCGCAGCGGCAAGGTCGGGTTCGATTTCAGGCGCCTCGCTGGCCAGGCTTCGCAGCCGTTCCAGCTCCTCACGGGTCGCCGACAGGTTCAGGCGCGCCTGTGCGATAGCTTGGTTGATCTGATCAGCCGGAACCCCCTCGCCCACGATGTCCTTGAGCAGGCCCAGAATTTCCGCCCGGCTGGCGCCATGTTCGATACCCAGTTCACCGACGCGGATGTCGAGTTGATCCGTGCCAGCAGTCAGGCCAAGTTTTACTGCGATCTGCTCAAGCAGATCCGTCTGCCGGATCTGCGAATCCGCAATCGCATCAACCGCGCCTCGCACGAACTCAAGATCGCCCGCCATCTGGTCTGACCGCTGGTCAATACGGGTGACGATATCGAGGCCGTCCAGGGCAAGCCCCTCAAGGCTCGACAATTTGGTCGCCGTGAAGATCGAGCGAAAACGTTCATTGGCCTTGAGTTCTTCGGCGAGAAACAGTCCGAACGCCTCGAACCAGCCAGGCTCATCCTCAACGTTACCCTTGAAGCGGGCGCGAAAACTGTCTGGCACCACCGTCGCGCCGAGTTCTTCCTGCAATTCCTCAAGAACGGCATTTTCCGCGGCTGCACGGGACACACCAAGACGGTCACCTGCCGGCTCTTCAGTTCCATCGGCGAAGGCACCGTCCATACTATCGGAAAGCTTCACCGCAAGTTCTTCCGTAACCGTTATGGACACGCATAGGGACAGGTTGCGGGTAACAAAGGCCTTTGCTTCGGAGATGAATATTTCCGGCTTGTTGATCGGATCCTCAGCCCACTCCGGCAGGGTGCTTCTGTCGAATTGCCGGACAACCAGCTGCAGTGCCTGAAGCTGGGCTCGGCGCAGTGATCGGGCTGCGTCGTGATTTGCCGGCAGGCCGCGCAGACCGCCGATCCGATTGACCAGTTCACGGGTCACACCTGACAGCGCCCTGTCTGCCAGCCCTTCGACACACCCACCGATAACTGTCTTCAGGCCCGCGCCGGCAATGCCGGCAATTGCCGCGATCGTAAATGGCTCCATGCCTCACCTGCCGGATACATCGATCTTCAAAAGGATCATACACCATGCAGCGGCTTTGACATATGTTGGGAGCAACCGTCGAATTAGCCGCTGAAGAAGGACACGCGTTCATTGGCCTCGGCTGGCCTTGAGCAAGCGCTGGCTTAGCCAGGCCGGCAGGATTGACGCACCAGAGCCGCAAAGTCATTCAAGCTCTGCAGGTCGCACCAACCTGCGATGAAGCGATCCGGACGAACGAGCAGCACACGGCCGGATTGCGCAGCCAGGGGAAATTCACCTTCTGCGGAAAGACGCACCGGTGTGCATCTGCATAAAGCGCCGCTCCCGGGATTGGATTCTGTAACCGCAAGGACCACAACACGTGTTACCGGCAGTTCATTCCAGATGCTCTGATCAAGAGCATTCAGCACCTCGAATGCCTGTCCGCCGATCCCGACCAGGGAAAACCACGGACCCAGGGCTTCGTCCAGTCTGATTTCGTCGCCAGTCATCGTCGTAACCACGGGCTGTGCCAGAACATGCCCAGTCAGGTCGTCATCACCATCGTCCCTGCGGTACAGCCAGCCTGCCCTGTATGCAGCACTCGGTTTGGGTTTCATGGCGGAGACTGTGCCGTCAGTCGCGGTATGGCCCATCAACGTTGCTCGGATCGCCTGTTTGGCAACCTCGTCGACGCCACCACGCGGCATGACGATTTCTCCCAGCGACACCGCATAATCAATCATATCGATAGTTGGCTGACGCCTTTCGGTCTCATAGGTGTCCAGGATCCCGGTCCCTGCCTTGCCCTTAACACCCAGGGCTACCTTCCAGGCCACGTTAAAGGCATCGCGTAGGCCGGCATTCATGCCCTGACCGGCAAAGGGTGGTGACAGATGGGCGGCATCTCCCAGCAGCGCCACGCGGTTCGAGACCAGTTTGTCCGCGACCCGGGCGTGAAACGTATAGACGGCGCATCGGACAATATCCTCGTCCGCAAAGTCCCGAACGTCGGCCAGCACCTCCCTGACACGGGCCAGATACGCCATCTGCGCCGGGTCTTCTCCTGGCAACACCATGAATTCATAACGCCTGCCGCCGCCCGGTGCGGGAATCGACACGGCCGGACGGGCAGGGTCACAGAAGAACTTTGAAAACCGATCCCTATCAGGATCATTGCGTGTATCGATGACGACCCAGTCGCGGCTGTCCGTTCGCCCTTCCATCGCAATGTCCAGCTGTTCGCGCACCGTGCTGCGCGCGCCGTCGCAGGCCAACAGATATTGAGAATTGACTTGATGCCGCTGGCCATTCTTATCCGTTAATGTCGCGAGGACGCCGTCGGCGTCGTGAGAGAAGCACTCCAAGGCTGTTTCAAACTGTTCCGAAACACAGTCGTATCGCTCGAGCCCCTGTCGCATGATTTTTTCAAGATCGGGCTGCAGAAAAGCGTTGCGTCTCCGGTAGCCGTTCTCCGTGACCGGCGAGTCGACTTCGGCAAAACACTCACCATTGGGGGCGTAGTACCGGGCGCCGTATCCCGGAATGACGTGAGCGTGGACCTTTTCCGAAAGTCCTACGGCCTGCAATGCCCGAAAACCTTCATCGTCAAGCAGGATCGCTTTCGGCAGATCAGATGTCGAAGAATTGCGTTCGACCAGAAGTGTCGGCACGCCGTATTGTCCGAGAAGGTTGGCGGTTAACAGCCCGGTCGGCCCGCCACCGACGATCAGAACGGCAGCTTCAATGGTCTGCACATCTGTCATAAGCGGTAGTCCGCGCGCGCTCTCAGGTTTCCGCGGCTTTCGCTTCCTCAATGCGGTCGCCCTGGGCATTCACGAACGTGCCGTCCTCATCGATCGTTGCCATGTCGCAGAAAATCTCGATCCGGTGATTATCGGGATCAAGCACATAGAACGATTCGTTTTCCCCCCAGGAGCCATCGCCTCGTGGGTCCCAGGGACTGTGGACCACCGGCCCGCGCACGACGTCAAGGCCGATCTTCTGCGCGTGTTCGAGCGTCTCCAGAAAGTCCCCCCGCGTTGCGCACTCGTAGGCGTAGTGATGAAAGGCCGGTATGCCGTCGGTATCGTCCCGCGGGTCTGCCGGCCTCTGGCGATAGGTTTTGTTCGGATTGTGCACCAGAACAAGATCGTGATGGACACCTCCCAGGCGCATGAACGTGAGCGCCACCGGAATTTGTGCGACCTCCTCGGACTCGTGCCGTTCGGAAAGCTTCATGCCCAGAAAATCACGATAGAAGGCTATGGATTTATCCATATCGGAAACTTCCAGTGCGAGATGCTGAAGACGGGCGACGGCAGGTCCGGGCATGTGAGTTGGTTCCTGATTGATGGTGTTTTCCGCGCTGACATTAGGACGATGGTTTCGGTTCTGTCAAAGGCATGATCAACCAGCGTCAGAGTCGCCATAATTGGTCGTCAACCACGTTCCATGCCCAGAAAGGTAAACCGGGGAATTGTCGCACCGTCTTTCTCTACCGTCTCGACAAACATCCATGTGGGGCGCACCCAGATCTGGTGATCGTCGTATAACGCCTGATAGACGACCATGTCCTCATGTGTCTCGCTGTGTTTGGCGAATCCCTCGACCCGGTACTCCCGGCCGCTGTAGTGGCGATAGTAGCCGTTCACGACAGGCTCCATGTTCAGTCTTCCAATCAGTTGCGGTGTTCACGGTGAAATTCCGAAACGATTTCAGAACGATCCGTTGGAACGCCGGTTGACGAAATGAGTCAATCGCCGGTTACTTTGGTATATCATGTGGCGAATCTCTAATTGCGCCTCAGGATATCATGACGACCCAACAGATCATTCTCTTTGTCTTGCTCGCCGCTGTATTTGCCATGCTCGTCTGGGGCAAATGGCGTTATGACCTGATCGCCTTTGGCGCCCTTGTCGTCGCCCTGATTGCCGGCGTCGTGCCCAAGGACGAAGCGTTCAGTGGCTTCGGCCATCCAGCAACGGTCATTATTGCGCTGGTACTGATCGTCAGCCGTGGCCTGTCCAGTTCAGGCGCCATCGAAATCGTTACCCGCCACCTGATCGACTCCACGCGCAGCATCTCAGCGCATATCGGGGTCATGTCCGGACTGGCTGCCGGCCTTTCGGCGATCATGAACAATGTCGGCGCACTGGCACTCCTGATGCCGGTCGATCTCCAGGCGGCCGCCAAGGCCAAGCGCAGCCCGGCGATTTCGCTTATGCCCCTGTCCTTCGCATCGATCCTGGGCGGGTTGGTGACTCTGATCGGCACACCGCCAAACATCATCATTGCATCCTATCGCGAGAAGACGCTGGGCACGCCGTTTTCCATGTTCGATTTCACGCCCGTTGGTGCCGCCTGCGCGGTCGCAGGTGTCACCTTTGTGGCTCTCGTGGGTTGGCGTCTGATCCCCGCCTCAGCCACTCAACGCAATGCCGGCAATGAACTGGCCGACTTCGAGGGATATGTCGCGGAAGTCCGGGTATCGGAAAAATCCGAAGCCATCGAGCGCAAGGTCCGCGACCTAGACTCTGAAGCGGAAGAAAACGATGTGGCGATTCTGGGCCTGGTCCGCAACGGGCGGCGCTTGCCGGGCTTTGCCCGCAATGAGGAACTGCGCAAGGGCGACATACTCGTCCTTGAGGCCAAGCCGGATGGCATTGAGCAGTTTGTCGGCGCCTTGGGCTTGGAATATGTCGGGTCGGAGAAGAACAGCGGTCCCCTTGCCAGCAATGTCACGATGATGGAGGTCGTCGTAAAGGAAGACGCCCGCATTGCCGGTCGCTCGGCCATGTCCCTGAAACTGTTGCATCGCCATGGCGTCACCCTGCTGGGCGTCTCGCGCCAGGGCAAACGGTTTCATGACCGCGTGCGGCGGCTTGAGGTCCAGACCGGCGATATCCTGCTCCTGGTCGGTCCCGATGAACGCATGACCGAAATCGCCGGCTGGTTGGGCTGTTTGCCGTTGGCCGATCGCGGCGTGCAGGTCATACAACGCGACAAGGCCTGGCTGGCCGTTTCGATGTTCATCGGCGCCATTGCCCTGGCAAGCTTTGGCATTCTGTATCTGCCCGTGGCTCTTGCAGCCTGCACTGTTTTGATGGTGGCTCTGAAGATCGTGCCCCTGCGTCAGGTCTACGAGTCGATTGAGTGGCCCGTCATCGTCCTGCTGGGGTCATTGATCCCGATTGGTGCAGCCCTGGAATCCAGTGGCGGAACCACTCTGATCGCCAACGGCATCCTGGACCTGGCGCAAGGTTTGTCGCCGGCCGTGGTCCTGTTCCTGCTGGTCGTCGTCACAATGACCCTGTCGGACGTGCTCAACAACACGGCAACGACGGTTGTCGCTGCACCAATCGCCATCGATATGGCCAACCGGCTCCAGGTTAATCCCGATGCATTCCTGATGGGCGTCGCGGTGGCTGCCTCATGCGCCTTTCTCACACCGATCGGGCACAAGAACAACACGCTGATCATGGGTCCTGGCGGCTACCGTTTCGGTGATTACTGGCGCATGGGACTGCCTCTGGAGATCATTGTGATCGCCGTCGCCATGCCAATGCTGCTGTGGGTCTGGCCTCTGTGAGGAACAGACAGAACACGATTTAAAGGCGACTACTTCAACCTGGAAATAAGCACCGCGCCTGTTGGATCGATCTTTCCCGAAGACGCCACCCGCTGGAAATGGGACGGCACTTTCTCCGGTTTGCGGAAGAAGACATAGCGCTTGTTTTCCACGCCGATCAGCGGCGGACGCTTGGTCTTTTCAAAGATGTCATATCCCTGCTTGAGGTTCTTCCAGAACCCATGCCATTTACCGCCCTTGTGGATAGCAACACTTTCGCTGGTCATGCGAAACGGAAAGGCATGGACCGGAAACGCCCGTTGCCCGGCCAGGAATGCATTGCGCGCCAGAGCGTATATTTCTTCCACCGACTCGTTGGTAACGGCATAGCAGCCTGCCGAACTGCACCCGCCATGGACCATCAGATGCTTGCCGGTGCGCTCATGGGCTGTGTCATAGGCGTTGGGATAACCGATATTGAACGACAGGTGATATTTGCTGTTGGGATTCATCTGCCCCCTGGTGATGACGTAAAATCCTTCGGGCGCCTGTTTGTCTCCCTCCTTCTCCTTGGGTCCAAGGGCCCCCGACCAACTGCACACGTCATAGGTCTTGAAGAGAGTGTAATCGCCGGACGGTTTCCGCAGCCAGACCTCCATGGCAGAGTCCTGCTTGAATATCCGCACGAACATCGCAGCGCCCGGTTTCAACCCTTTCTCAGCAAGCAGTGCCTTGGCTTCCTTGGAGAGCGGTGTTTGATGTTTGGGTGTACCGAACAGGCATCCCGTCAGGGATACGGCAAGCAGGCATCCGGCAATAAAACGTACAGCAAGCCGAAAGCTCATGGCTTTACACCGCCTGTTCTCAGTTTTCACTTCCATGGAGCCCCATGACATATGCTGACGGTTATCAAACTCTTAAAATTTTGGCCAGACACAATCTCATGATCATGCACAGGTTCACGTATTGCCAAAAACATACCGGCGCTTGGAAACCGTGATCTTCGGGATTCGTCCCGTTTTTTCGAAGATATCGTAGCCTTCTTTCAGGTTTTGCCAGAAGTCGATCCACTCCGACGCCTGCCGCAACGCCAGGTTCTGTTCTGTCATGCGAAACGGAAAGATGTGAACCGGAAACCGCTTCTGCCCTTTCCCCAGGGCAGCTTTCCCAAGGCCGTAAATCTCGTCGATCCCATCGTTTGTCATGGCATAGCAGCCAATCGACACACAGCCGCCATGCACCATCAGGTAAGAGCCAGTCCGTCCATGTGACCGGTCGTATCTGTTTGGAAAACCAATGTTGAAGGACTTGTGATACTGGCTGTTGGGGTTGAGCTGTTTTTTCGAGACAGAGTAGAACCCCTCCGGGCTCTGGAGATCGCCTTCCTTGAGTTTCGGACCCAGCTTTCCCGAAAACGAGCATATTGGATAGATCTCAAACAGCTCAAAGCGGCCATCGCGCTCGAGCCAGACTTCAAGCTCGGCCTCCGCCTTGAAAATCCGCAGGAGCACGGGCGCGCCGGAGCGGAAGTTTCGCTCCTTGAGGCGCTCGCCAAGCGGCGCCGGTTTCGCAGATTCAACGGAGACCGTTGTTGCACGCAACACGGAAGGGCCAACGAGAAAAAGGCCGAACAGTCCGGCAATAAGGACGGACAATACTGAAAAACGCCATGCACGCATTGGATTTTCTCCACAATTTCAACACGGAGAACGCATTACAAATTCGGCGTTTTTTTGACGCCTGAGATCAAACTGTATCAAGATAATGTCATACTGATGCTGACAATCTGATCGATTCAGTAACTCCAAGGCATTTTATGACCATTCGGCACGCCGACAAGGCTTGCGCGAGTCAATGACGATTACAGCGAGCGGCCTATCGCAAGAAACTTGTCATGGCGCCGCTGACGGATTTCATCACGGTCAAGGCCATCGTAGAGACTCAGCGCTGCCGCAATCGCATCCCCCGTCGCCCCAATCGTTTGGGCCGCCTCTCGGTGTGCCCCGCCTATAGGTTCGTCGATGATCTGATCAATAACGCCCAGGCGTTTGAGATCTTGTGCCGTGACTTTCATAGCCGTTGCAGCATCCTTGGCCTTTGCGGAATCGCGCCACAGGATCGATGCGGATGCCTCAGGCGACGCCACCGTATAGATCGCATGCTCAAGCATGAGGATCTGATTTGCCGTGGCGATGGCCACCGCCCCGCCCGAGCCACCCTCCCCGATCACCACCGCCACATGCGGCACGCCCAGTGCCAGACAGCAATCGGTAGAACGTGCAATAGCCTCGGACTGCCCGCGTTCTTCGGCGCCGATGCCGGGGTAAGCGCCTGCCGTGTCGATCAGGGAAATAACGGGAATGCCGAACCGGTCGGCAAGTTCCATCAACCGGACGGCCTTTCGGTAACCTTCTGGCCGTGCCATGCCGAAATTGTGACGAAGGCGGGAGTCGGTATCGTTGCCCTTTTCATGCCCGATCATCACGACCGTCTCGCCGCGAAATCGACCAAGCCCGCCGACAATGGCATGATCCTCGGCGAAATTGCGGTCACCGGCAAGCGGCGTGAAGTCGTCCGTCAACCGTCCGACATAGTCTGAGAAATGAGGCCTGGTCGGATGCCTGGCGACCTGGGTTTTCTGCCAGGGATCGAGATTGCTGTAGATCTCCTTGAGGCTTCTGGTTGCCTTAGCTTCCAGTTGCGAGACCTCTTCTGTGATCAACGCGGACTCGTCTTCAGCAGAAACACTACGTAATTCGGCTATTTTGCCATCGATCTCTGCGATCGTTTTTTCGAAATCGAGGTAAGTGCGCATGCCGTCCGTTCTCAGCCAGTCCCGTTCCCGCGTCGCAATTGACTCTCATTTTTCGATCCATGACGCAGACCGCGTGGAAACTGGCTGTCATACCGTCATGTGTCAACAAAAATGGCACTGTAGTCTTAATTGTCGCGCCCGATTATGTGCCTCTCCGAAGCCTTTTCCGAGATCCCGTCATGCCAGGGGATGATGTTCATTGACCAGGCGGCGAAGCCGTTCGTCAAGCACGTGAGTGTAAATCTGGGTCGTGGATATATCCGCATGCCCAAGCATCTGCTGTACTGCGCGCAAGTCGGCGCCATGTGCCAGAAGGTGGCTTGCAAACGCGTGACGCAGCACGTGAGGCGAGATTTTCGAGTGATCGAGTTTCGCTTTTCCGGCAGTCTCCTTGAGTTCCTGAGCAAACCGGTGGCGCGTCAGATGTCCCTGCGCACTGCGGGAGGGGAAAAGCCAACGCTCAGGCCCATCCGAGACGTCGCGGTCGACAGGCCGCACAGCAAGGTACACGTCGATGGCATCGCGGGCGGCCTGACCGAGCGGAACAATACGCTCGCGCCCACCTTTTCCGACAACGGAGATGAAGCGGTCGTCGGCGGTCACGGCACCAACCGTAAGCGAGACCAGTTCAGAAACCCGCAACCCTGTAGCGTACAGTACCTCGAGCAAACAGTGTAGGCGCGCTGCCTTGTATCGATCCTTCGGCCCCGCGGTCTCTACACTGGCTCTAGCCGTGGTCAACAGCTGATCGACATCCGTCTCATGGAGCACTTTGGGCAGCGGTCGGCCTTGACGTGGCGATTCGATGATTGACGTGGGATTGTCTCCACGCACGCCCTCGGAATATAGAAACTTGTGAAACTGACGCAATGCAGACAACCGGCGCGCCGCAGTCTGTGCCGAAAGCCCCGAAGCCTGAAGCGCACTCAGATAGCCTCGAATGTCCTGATCGCTGGCACCGACAACGGAACTCTCGAGCCCCGGTCGCACTGCCATGTGCGCTGCGAAATCGAGCAGATCCCGCCGATAGGACTCCAGTGTGTTGCGTGCCGCCCCCCGCTCTGCATTGAGCATTTCCAGGAAGGCTTCCACATGATGGAGCCCCTTGCGGCGGGGCTCAACGTTCATTGGGACAATTTATCTTTGGGCACCGAATGCACAACCTCTGCCGTCGGGGGATCGATCAACCAGACGATGAGGAATGATCCGCCATAAAGCAGACCGACCATAAACAGACAAAACACGATCAATCGTATTAGTGTCGGCATGGGCAAATCCGTCCATTGCACGCGCACATGATGTGTCGCATTTTCTTCCCCTCAATGACGCCCGGTGGCTATCCGGTGGCGAAGGCTTAGCCGATTCTGCCATATACACCGGGTGTTTCGCAAACAGCACCTGTGACAAAATTTCTTGAGTCTTCAAGGTTCCGCGCGATAGAACACCGTACAAAGCCAAATTCGGCAATTTTCAGATTGAACTGGTGGCCAACTCTTAATCGATGCCACACGAAGTAACATGTCAAATTCTTCCACGCAACTTGAGTCCATCAAAGCCCATCTGGGGTCCCGGAGCATCGTCCTCGTCGGCCTGATGGGGGCGGGGAAAACCACCGTGGGCAGGCGACTGGCAAACGCGCTCAAGCTGCCGTTTGTCGATGCCGACACGGAAATCGAGAAAGCCGCCGGTCAAACCATACCCGACATATTCGCCGATCACGGGGAAGCTTACTTTCGCGATGGCGAACGCCGCGTGATCGGCCGCCTTCTGGAGGAAGGACCTCACGTTCTGGCGACCGGCGGCGGTGCATTCATGGATGCAGAAACCCGTGCTGAAATAGAGGCGCACGGTGTTTCGCTATGGCTGCGCGCCGATCTGCCATTATTGATGAAACGTGTCCTCAGGCGATCGACACGACCGCTTCTGATGCAGGACGACCCGGAATCTGTCATGAAACGGCTTATCGATGAACGTTATCCGATATACGAGAGTGCTGATATCATTGTCGACAGCCGTGACGTTCCCCATGACGTCATTGTCCGCGAAATCGTCAGGCGCTTGCAGGCAATAGGCGATTCTGAAAGATCTGAGGTCTGAGGCAACAAACGTTAATCGATCCGACGTATGATGGTGTGACGAAGCCGTAGTCCTGAATAGCGCCAGTCCGGCGAAAGACGACGCGATTTGAAAAGAGTATGAGACGACAAAAATGAACATGATTTCTGCCGAGCCCGGTCAGCCGGCGCGAACGGTCACTGTGGACCTTGCCGGCAGGTCTTACCCCATCCACATTGGACCGGGGCTGCTCTCCCAGGCCAGCCGTCATATCGGCCCGCACCTGAAGAACCGGCGCTGCACAATTGTAACCGACGACACCGTCGCCGGCCTTCATTTGTCTACGCTCGTGGACGACCTGGAAGGTAACGGGATTGTTTGCCGCACCATTGTTCTTCCGTCCGGCGAGCAGACCAAGAGCTTTGCGAGTTTGGAGACCGTCTGTGCACAACTTCTCGAGTCGGGCATTGACCGGGGCGACATGATGGTTGCCCTGGGTGGCGGCGTCATCGGCGACCTCGCCGGTTTCGCCGCAGCGGTCATTCTGCGCGGCATCGATTTTGTTCAGATCCCCACAACGCTTCTGGCCCAGGTCGACTCCTCTGTTGGCGGCAAGACCGGTATCAACACAAATCACGGCAAGAATCTGGTTGGTGCATTCCACCAGCCTGTCCTTGTGATCGCCGATACGGCCCTGCTCGATACGCTGCCCGAACGCCAGATCCAGGCCGGATATGCGGAGACCGTGAAATACGGGTTGATTCGCGACGAAGCCTTCTTCAACTGGCTTTCGGACAATCATGATGCGGTTGTGTCCGGAGACAGCGCGGCCCGAATCCACGCCGTGGAAAAGAGCTGCCGTCACAAGGCCGACGTCGTCGCTGCCGACGAACACGAACGCGGCATGCGGGCACTCCTCAACCTGGGACACACTTTTGGCCATGCCTTCGAAGCCGAAACCGGCTATTCAGACGCCCTCCTGCATGGTGAAGCCGTAGCCTTGGGAACTGCGATGGCATTCCGCATGTCACACCGACTGGGCCTCTGCGACGCCGACGCGGTCTCACGCGTCGAAAACCATCTGACCAGCGTTGGCCTGCCCACGCGCGTTGCCAATATCCCCATCGACCCCTCTTCCGCCGACCAGATCATTTCCCATATGGCGAAGGACAAGAAAGTGGTCGGCAACACACTGACATTCATACTGGTTCGCGGCATTGGCGATGCGTTTGTCTCACGCGACGTTGAACCGGACTTTCTTCGAGGCTTTATTCAGGACGAACTGAACCGACAATGACCCTAGCTCTCGGTCTTACCCTTGGCGCCGTCTTTGCTCTGCTGGTGCTGTCTGCGTTTTTCTCCGGATCGGAAACCGCACTGACCGCGACGTCGCGGGCGCGTATGCACGAACTGGAGCGGCGCGGTAGCCGCAAGGCTGCCGGGGTCCAGCATCTGGTAAAAACCCCGGAACGCCTGATTGGCGCCATTCTGCTCGGCAACAACCTGACCAATATTTCTGCGTCGGCTCTTGCCACCAGCCTGTTTCTCAATTTCTTTGGAGAAGCCGGTGTCATCTACGCCACACTTGTCATGACCGCCTTGGTTCTGATTTTTGCAGAAGTCATGCCCAAGACATATTCGATTACCAACCCTGACCGGGTCGCCTTGGCCGTGGCGCCAATTCTGCGTCCCACCGTGATCATCCTGGCGCCGATCACCGGCGCGGTTCAGTTCATCGTCCGCAAAACGCTTCAGCTTTTCGGAGCCCGTACCGACATCGAAAACGTCCTGTCGGCGCACGAGGAATTGCGCGGCGCCATCAACCTCCATCACCTGGAAGGCAGCGTGGTCAAGGACGACCGCGACATGCTGGGTGGCGTTCTTGACCTGCGCGACCTCGAAGTCTCCGATGTGATGGTGCACCGGACAAAGATGATTACGTACGATTCGGCAGAGTCCAATGCCGAAATCATCAATCACCTCATGTCGTGCGGTTACACCCGGCTGCCTCTGTGGACCGACGATCCCGATAACATCGTCGGGATACTGCATGCCAAGGATGTACTTAAAAAACTGCTCGATGTGGGTGGCGACATCAAGAAGCTCGACATTCTGGACTTGTGCTCCAAACCCTGGTTCGTGCCGGACACGACCAGGGCGATGGATCAGCTCAATGCTTTTTTGAAACGTAAGACCCACTTTGCCATCGCCGTCGACGAGTATGGCGAAGTCATGGGGCTGCTGACGTTGGAGGATATACTCGAGGAAATCGTCGGGGAAATCGACGACGAGTACGACACAGCAGCAACCGGGGTCAGGCCACAACCCGACGGTGCTGTAAATGTGGATGGCGCAGTCAACATTCGCGACCTCAACCGCGCCATGGACTGGGATCTACCCGACGAGGAAGCAACCACGATTGCCGGGCTGGTGATTCATGAAGCCCAGACCATTCCGGATGTCGGTCAGGCATTCACCTTTTACGGTTTCAAGTTCGAAGTTCTGCGCAAACGCCGCAATCAACTGACAGCCCTTCGCATCGTTCCAGGCGGACCAAGTGGTACGGCGAAGAGCTAGGGCAATTTGCGGGCGGTTATGCGCCAACTTTGACCCTTCTCCCGCTATTGGTTTTTACGCCGGCGCGTCAGCCTTTATGGCAAGCGCGTGCACTGGCCCGGCCAGTTCTTCCGCCAGCACCTCGTTTATCATCCGGTGACGTTGCACCAGCGCTTTACCGCTGAAGCCGTTGGAGACGACAGTCACCCTGAAATGGGTCTCGCCCTCGGGCCTCGCTCCGGAATGGCCGGCATGAAGATGGGACTCATCTTCGACAACCAGCTCACCTGGATCAAAAGCCGCCGTTAACTTCTCCGTGATAGTTTTTTTAACCATACCGTCTGCCATGATGAACCTGTTGCAATTGAATTCGATTCGCTCCACATGAAGGCAATCCGAGTCGTCACGTCAAGTTTTCCTTTGACTTGTTTCCTGTCACCACACGCGCAATATTGAACCTGTGAAACTGAACTCCAAATATTTCGATCGCATCCGTGTCAAACCGGACGAAGATCGCATGAAGCAGGACCAGCACCCTGGCTGCCAGTGGGCAGGCTGTGCCGGGGCCGGCACGCACAAGGCTCCCAAAGGCCGCGGTCACGACGGCCAATACGTCAATTTCTGCATTGATCACGTTCGCGAATACAACAAGTCCTACAACTACTTCGAGGGCATGAGCGACGAAGACGTGATGACCTACCAGAAGTCAGCGAGAACCGGGCACCGGCCGACCTGGTCGCTTGGTTTGAATTCATGGGCCAATGCCCCGGCAGACGCCGCCGAAGGCGTCAAGGCGAAAGCCGACATGAAGGATACCTTCGGCTTGTTCGGCGACCGGGACTTCGATCCGGAACAAAAGCCAAGGCGGCCCCTGCGCAATGCGGAACGCAAGGCCCTGGCAACCCTTGGTCTCGACGAAACAGCCAGTGCCGCCGAGATCAAGGCTCAGTACAAGGTTCTTGTCAAACGCCACCACCCCGACGCCAATGGCGGCGGCAAGGAGTTTGAAGACAAACTGCGCGAAATCATCCAGGCTCACGATTACCTGAAATCAGTGGGTTACTGCTAATTCGCTAGCGTGGCGGCACGTCGTCAAGATCGACTCCGGGAATAAACTCGACGCCGTCACGTTGCTTCCAGTCAACCGGCCAGACCGCAAAGAAGATGACGCATTTTTCGTCACTCTCGTAGGAAATCTCCATGCCTTTGGGCATCCACAGAACATCGCCCGGGCTGCAGACATATTCCTCGCCGTCGGACACCAGGCGAAAGGTGCCCTGAAGCACATAAATGATCTCGTCGCAGGTCAGGTTCCACGGCACCTTGACGTTGTTGAAGAAGTTCCATCCACCCATCATCGATTCACTGTTGTGCGGTCCGACATGCGAACGGATGTATGACTTGCCTGGCGGCAGTTCGTGAAGCCGGTGCTCGAAGTCGGAGAACTTGTAATGGGTCGGTTTGGGCATGAGTGACTTTCCTTGTGTCGGACCGGGTTTGATCCGGAGAGTTTCCAATGGGATCACCATAAAAAGTGTGATCACACCGTTCTAGCTGATTCTGCACGATTGTCACGTCTAAGAAATCAGGATGGCGAACACGGTTGGGAACAGGCCTCAGATCAGCTTTTGTTCGCGCCGGATTTGGGGTTCGCTGCTCGGAACAGGGCATTGACCAGAGCAGAATTTCTCTGGTCCTTGAGACAAAGCAGCATATCACGATTTGTATCGCTGAATCCGGACAGCGGTACGGCAACACAGCGATGATCGTCGCCTTGTTCGCGGTCAAAAACGAAACCAATCCCTAGTTTTTTGGCAACGGCTTCCTTTACACCCTCGCGGCTTCCCAAGACCAACACGGGCGTGACATGCAACCCATTGTCGGCAAACCCCGCGTCCACGATCCTTTGAGTATTCGATCCTGGCTCACGGAATATCAGGGGACAGTCAGCAATTTCAGCAAGGGACAATTTCCGGCAGCGGGAAAACCTGTGTCCGGCTGGCAGCAGGGCAGTCAGTGACTGAACGGCAACAACTTTTGAGATCACAGTCGGATCCGCTCTGGCATTGGCCATGATGGCGGCATCCACGTTCATCGACAGCAATTCATCCCATATCTCGTCCGCATTACCCAGTGTCACGCGGATGTCGACACCAGGCAGGCGTTCTTGAAACCTGGCAACAATATCGAGAGCCACATGGGGCCCATCGGCACCAAGGTGAAAAGTCGGGCGCGCAGTCTCGTCCGACCCCGACAGCAGCCTGCGGGCCCCGCGTTCAGCATCGAACATTCGCGATGTTTGCTCAAACAGGGCCCGACCGTCATCGGTGATTTTGACCTTATGACCCTGGCGACGAAACAGAACTCTTGCGCTTGCCTCCTCAAGATTACGGATCTGTATGGAGACAGCCGGTTGGGTGAGATGCAACCGGTCCGCTGCCCGCTGGAAACTCCTTTCCAGGGCAACCGCATGAAACGCGCGCAATTGAGCGTAGGTCAATCTATAAATTCCGTTAGCAAAAATTCACAATACTATTAATTTGATTGTCACCCCTGTCAACTCTATCACTCAGTTCCACACCACCGTTCTCTGACACGACAAGGAGAGCCCGATGTCGACAGCAGCTCCGCAGTACATTTTCGACGCCCAGGAAAAGCCGTCTCTGCCCTTGTTCCAGGTACCGCTGATCGAAGCGACGGACCATGCTGTCAGGGAGTACGGCTGCCTGGTCGACGATCCCGATCGATTCGATATTGAGATCGTCCGGTGGCCGACCCAGGGGTGGCGCCCTGTAGACGAGGGCACCGGCGATGAAGCGGGCTATGTCGAAGGCGTGTTTCACGGGGAATGGGCAGGCGATATCCTGATGGGCCGGAACGAAGCCGTGAACGGTGAATACGTGCTTGGCTGGAGCACCGACCCGCAGCAGGCCAGCAACACCGTGGCCACCACCTCGCGAAACCAGGTCTTGCTCTGGCACATGAACTACCACCCCGATGGCGGCCAGTTGTTCTACCCGCTGGAAAGCATGCCATTTGTGGTTCCCGTGGCTTTGCCTGGTGATGACCTGACACCGGAAAAAGTTGTCGCGTTCTGGTGCGACGGCAGCAAGGGTCTCTACATTCACCCCGACATCTGGCATGAGGGCATTTTCCCGGTTCACGACAGGCAGCGGTTTCTTGACCGCCAGGGCCGTGTTCACGCCAGGGTCAGCTGCAACATCGGCGAGGAGTTCGGGGTCTACCTGTCGGTTCCCCTGACACGAGAGGGTTCTCGTCCTGCGGCATGAGCGAAGCCGTTACAGGTCCCACGAACTCCCGATTTCAATTTGGTTTAGAAGTCATCAAGCAACGGAACCTTATGAATTGCAGTTTGCCGTTCATGAATTGCCTCTTGTTCCCGCCACCCTTTTCAAATAGTGAGAGCTTCAGTTAACCTTCCTGGACGCCGGAGACTTTCATGACCAGCCTGTTGCCCGACATCGATCCCGATGGCCTACTTGAGTATTCCGTGGTTTTTACCGACCGCTCGCTCAATCACATGTCTCAGACATTTCAGGGCGTCATGAATGACATCTCCTCGACGCTGAAGTCGGTCTACAACGCCGCATCCGTGGTTGTGGTGCCAGGCGGCGGAACCTATGGCATGGAGGCGGTTGCACGCCAGTATGCGACCGGCAAGAACTGTCTGGTGATCCGCAATGGATGGTTCAGCTTCCGCTGGAGCCAGATTTTCGACGCCGGCGGTATTCCGGCACAATCAAACGTGCTTGTGGCCCGCAGAATCGACGACAGCCACCAGTCGCCGTTCGCACCCGTTCCGATTGAAGAAGCCGTGGCCGCAATCAAGGAACACAAACCTGATATCGTGTGCGCCCCTCACGTGGAAACCTCGTCGGGCATGATCCTGCCCGACGACTACATGCGCGCCATCGCTGACGCGGTCCATTCGGTCGGCGGCCTGTTTGTGCTCGACTGCATTGCCTCGGGAACGATCTGGGTCGACATGCAGGACATTGGCGTCGACATCCTCGTCAGCGCGCCACAGAAGGGCTGGAGCGCGTCCCCCTGCAGCGGCCTCGTGATGCTGGGCGCCGAGGCCCGTGCGCGGATTGACGCAACCACCAGTTCCAGTTTCGCCTGCGATCTCAAAAAGTGGCTGCAGATCATGGAAGCCTACGAAAACGGCGGCCATGCCTATCACGCAACCATGCCAACCGACGCTTTGGTCAAGTTCCGCGACACAATGATGGAAACCAAGGCATACGGTTTCGACAAGGTCCGCGACGAACAGCAGGAACTCGGCGACAAGGTCCGTGCACTGCTCGCTTCAAAAGGTTTTCGCAGTGTTGCCGCAGAAGGCTTTGAGGCACCCGGCGTCGTGGTTTGTTACACCGACGACGCCAACATCCAGAACGGCAGCAAGTTTGCAGCCCAGGGTTTGCAGATCGCAGCCGGCGTCCCCCTGCAGTGCAACGAACCGGACGATTTCCGCACATTCAGGCTCGGTCTTTTCGGTCTCGACAAGCTCCATAACGTCGACCGTTCCGTGGCCTCGCTCGAGAAGGCCCTCGACAACGTCATCGACGCTCAAAACGTGCGTTGACACCGGACACCATCCAGCGGGACCTGGCGATCAGATTGAAGTTCCGCAAGGCACATCCTTAACCTGCTTTGCGGGACTTGTTTGCCCGGGCGCTGGCACAAACGTCCCTGAACTCCTGCGAGAACGGGTCCACCCGTCCGAACCGGGCCGGATCGAACGGCGTAATGTCAAATTTCGTATCACGCCCGATCGCAAGATCGGCAACAGCCATCCCGATGCCGGCGGATAACATGACGCCGCTGCCGCAACATCCTGCCGCCGCCAGAAACCCGGAGACTTCCGGCACGGGTCCAAGCACAATTTGACCGTCGGGTGTGTAGCACGAGAGGCCGGATACATAACTGGCAAATTGTACGTCGGCAACGCCTGGATAAAACCGCCCGACCGCTTCCGCCGCGCCGGCCAGAGTGTCCCAGTGCTCTTCGCCTGCAGTGGCTGAGAATGCAGCCGGCTCATCGGGCAGGTCCCGGGCGTCGAAAGTCGCCGACCTGGGTTCTTGGACCCCCAACAGCAGGCTGTCGACGTCAGGTCGGGTATAGGCCGCTGCATCCGGCAGCAGGACAACAGGGTGTTCCCCGCCAAATTGTCTGCCGGCTGCCGTAATCCAGTAATGGCTGCGTACCGGCGTCATCGGCAAGGCAAATCCCGCTTGAGCCGATATCAGCCCGGCCCAGGCCCCGCCGGCGTCGATAACGTTGCCACAGGCAATTTCGCCACCCGATGTCTTGAGCCCGACCACCTGTCCGTTTCTCACGATGACATCTTCCACCCCGGTCCGCGGCCGGAACTCGACGCCACGCCCGCGGGCCGCCTGCACATAAGCCATTGTCAGAAGATAGGGGTCGACATAGCCATCCGAGGGAAAGAAGGCAATCTTGCCGGCACTCGAGGTATCAAGCCAGGGAACCATTGCGTGGGCGTCCTTGGCATTGAGCCAGTCCATCGGTATCCGGCAGGCAGCCGCATCGACTGCCATCGTCTCGAGTTCGCGCTGCCGTTCGTCGGACGCGGCGACCCGGACACTGCCGACATCGTGAAAACCGATCGTGTCGCCAAGCTC
Organism: Hyphomicrobiales bacterium; assembly: GCA_021775835.1. The sequence continues at coordinate 39,447 of JAJFHC010000064.1, forward strand.
CTGCTCGAGGGTATCGAACATCTGCCGTGTCAGGCGCGCCATGGGCGTCTTTGCCGGTTTGGTGGTCACCTGCAACACCAGCCCCGCGGCCTGGCTGGACGCGGCACTCGCCAGTTCGTTGCGTTCCAGCAACAAGATGGAACCGCATGCCTCGCGGGCAAGGTGATAGGCAACGGATGTACCGATGACGCCCCCGCCGATGATCACGTGATCGTAAACCTGCACTTGCCCTTTCGCCTTTCCGAGCACCCGCCAGATCGAGAATCGAATGATGACCCTACCATGCAACAACCGAAGAGCCGGGTGCTTTTCTGGGCCGGGTGGTCCAACTGCAACAGCGAATCCGGCCGACTGAAAGAACCCACCTTAGAAATATAACAATTATAAACTATTGATTTTATTATATTTTTTCAGAAATATTCTTGACTCAAAGGAATGGAACCAATTACTGAGTGTTTTATCAACGTAATGAAATGCGAGTATGGCCCATGACTTTTCATTCAATGCAGTTTGGTTGCGACACAGCGAGTTTGCTGGATCGTCCTGCCGAACGGCTGGTCATCAAGGGGTTCCGATGCTGGGTCGCCGGCTATGAATTCGGCGACATTGACTGTTGGGAAACCGCCTGGGACATCTATCTGGAAATCCTGGGTTCCGAGCAAGCAAAGCCGGTCCTGTCCGCGCTCCAGTATTGGGTGAGAACGCTACGTCTTGTTTCCGTTCGCAAAGTGCAATGCTTTCCTCATTGCTGCAATCACCTCAATCACGATGAGCGCATGACATTGTCTTCGATTTCGGCAAGTCAGTGCGATGACCCTTCCTCCATGCGCGCCTCACTACATCATCTGTCCGGTCTCAATGCCGGCGCAGAGTTGGACCTTCTGACCGACGCCGCCAACGGGTTTTCTTCTGCTCTGACAAATGCCGGGCAGTTTTTGATGCCGGTGCGTCTCGACAAGATCGAAGCGTTCGCAACAAGCAGTTCTTCTTTCAACACAGACCGCCAGACGAAACACTAAGGTCAATCCAAGTAGATCAGCTCCATGAAACCACTGCTTTCAACCACAGCCCTCACCGCCACGATAACGGTTGCTGCGGCAATATTGGTCCTCCCGGCGACGGCGTCGCAGACTACTGAGACTGCCATCAAGGCGGAACCGGGCGAACACATGCCGGGCGGCCAGGCAACGTCACGGAAATCCGGCAGGGGCAAGAATGCGTTTTCCTATCCGTCGGGCAATCTCGATTTTGAGAAAGAGTTTCAGTTCACCCTCGGCAATGGCATTTTCAGAAAGCTCTGGGTGTCGTCCCCGGCCTCGACGACATCGTCTGATGGTCTGGGCCCTCTTTTCAACGCAAAGGCCTGTCAGCGTTGCCACATCAAGGACGGCCGCGGCCATCCGCCGGCCAATGCCAAAGACAACTTTGTGTCCATGCTGTTCCGCGTCGGGGTGCCGCCTTCGTCGCCTGATGAAACCGCCGCTGCCCGGGCCCATAAAACAAACACCTTTCCTGATCAGGTCTATGGCGGTCAGATTCAGGATTTTGCGATAGAGGGACATCCGGCCGAGGCAAGACCTCAGGTTTCCTATGAGGAATTCTCCATCGATCTGAACGGCGGCGAGCGCGTACAATTGCGCCGACCCACTTACACATTTTCCGACCTGGCGTTTGGCGCCTTGTCTCCCAAGACCATGGTATCGCCGCGTATTGCAAATCAGATGATTGGCCTGGGCCTGCTTGAGGCCATTCCCGACGGTGCGATCAGAAAACACGCCGATCCACAGGACAGCAACGGCGACGGCATTTCGGGCAGGCCAAACATGGTGTGGGACGAAGAACAGAAAAAAGTCGCGCTGGGCCGTTTTGGCTGGAAAGCCGGGCAGCCATCCATCCGTCAGCAGTCCGCCGCAGCTTTTCTGGGAGACATGGGCCTGTCGACAACCGTTTTTGCCCACCACAACGGCGACTGTACCCCAACGCAAGCCAGATGCCGGAACGCACCAAACGGCGCCAGCCAGGAAAACGATCAGGTTGAAGTCGCCGAGGCGATGCTGAAACTGGTGACATTCTACGCCGGCAACCTTGCGGTGCCGTCACGACCTCAGGCCAATGCCCCTGATGTTCTCGCGGGCAAGAAGCTGTTTCATCGCGCCGGCTGCGCGCTATGCCATGTACCCCGCTTTGAAACCCGCACCGACGGGAAGATTCAGCCCGAGTTGCGGGGCCAGAAAATTTGGCCCTATACCGACATGCTGCTGCATGACATGGGTGACGGGCTGAGTGACGGTTTTACCGAAGGTGTTGCGAATGGCAGTGAGTGGCGCACCCCGCCGCTCTGGGGCATCGGTCATACAAGTGCTGTCAGCGGGCACACCAATTTCCTCCATGACGGTCGAGCCCGGAACATTCTCGAAGCCGTTCTGTGGCATGGTGGCGAAGCCCAGGCGGCCAAGGACCATGTCGTCTCGATGACATCAGATGAACGCCGGCTGTTGCTGGAATTTCTGAACTCTCTTTGATCGATGAATATGACCCGCAAACTCCTGGCCGCCCTGGTGGTGCTGACTCTGTTTGACACGGCCGCCCAGGCCCTTCAGGAGGACGACAAAGCTCGGTTGACGACGAACATCCTTCAGAACCACATCGTACCCCGGTTCGCGGTGTTCGAGGTGAAAACGGCCAAACTGCATGCTGCGATGGATGCGACCTGCACTGCGGGGAAATCTTTGGGGCACAAGGAGATCCGGCAGGTCTTCTCTGACGCCGTGTCGGCAACCATGGGCATACAGCATCTGCGCTTTGGGCCAACGGTGACCGGCAACAGGCTCTACCGGATGCTGTTCGGACACGAAAAGAACCGTGCAGAGCGACAGGTCAGAAGACTTTTTGTCCGGTGCACTGGGAAACATCCCGAACAGCAAGCGGCTGGCGAAACGCAGTATTGCGATTCAGGGATTTCCTGCCCTCGAAATACTCGTTCATCCGACAGCTCAAGCCGATGAGGCACAGCGAAAGAAGCGCTGCAAGCTGGCTCTCGCCATAAGCGGAAATCTTTCAACCATTGCCAGCGAAACTCTGGCGGATTGGCGGCGCTATCAGGCTCACGATCCACAGGAAGAGATCAACCGCCTGATGCAGGCCTTCGTCGAACAACTGCAGACGATTGCAAACATCAAACTCAAACGCCCCTCCGACCGACGGCTGACAAGGCAAGGCCAAGACACGCCGGGTTCTGGCGCAGCAGCCTGTCGTTTGAAAACATCCGCCAGAACTTTCTGGCCCTGAACGAACTCTGCAACGGAGCATCTGGCACCCCTGGACTGCGATCTGCCCTCTCGGGATCTTCTGAGCAAAAGAAACCGCGGCAGCGATCGCTGAACACTTCGATTATGCCTCGTCGGTAATCGCCGCGCACAACGATACGCTGGTCAAATCGGTCGAATCCAGGTCAGGCCGCAAGTTTGTGTCCTTCCTTGTGCAACACACCATTGGCACCCTTGTCCTGATCGTCGAGGACCTTGCGCCAGCGCTGGATGTAAACTGGGTTTCAATTCGTTAGATGGCGATTGACCGACGTTCCTTGATCACTGGGATCGGCGCCGGCTGGGCGGCATTTCTACGGTCACGGCTGTTTTTCCGGTGACGGCAGGACTCTCTACACGACCGAAAACGATTTCGACGGCGAACGCGGTGTCATCGGACTTTGGGATGCCTTGAACGAGTATCGCCGTCTCGGTGAATTTGAGAGCTGGGGTATCGGGCCGCGTGAAATTTGCGCGGTGCCGCACAGCAAAGTCATTGCTCTCGCAAACGGGGGCATCCTAACGCACCCGGACACCGGCCGTCTCAAGCTCAACATACCTGACATGCAGCCGTCTTTGGCAGTGATCGACGGTCGTGACGGCAGCCTCGTTTCCAGGCATGTTCTGCCATCCGAGCTTCACAAACTCAGCATCCGACACTTTGCCACGGGCAAAACCGGCACCATCATCGCCGCCATGCAGTACGAAGGGCCCCGCGAAGACCATCCGCCGCTGCTTTTCAGAGTATCGCAAGGTAGCGTCCAGCTCATGGAAGCTCCCGTACCTGACCAGAGAAACATGAAGAACTATTGCGGATCGGTCGCCTTCGATGCAGCCGGCTCCACTGCCACTGTATCTTCGCCACGCGGCAACATTGTCACATTCTGGACCCATGCGGGAACCTACAAGGGATCAGTTGACCTTATTGACGGATCCGGTCTCGCGGCAGGAAACAGCAAGGGAGAGTTTGTGTTGTCCAGCGGCACAGACATCATCGCGGCTTCTGGAAACGTCAACAGACCATTGAATCCACTACGGCATTGGCCTGGCAGAAAGTGGGACAATCACATGGCAACCGCACCGCGCGATACATTTGACTGATCGTTCCAGACATGCAACCTTTCCTATCGGAGTGATTGAGATGCCCTGGGAAAAACGTTACAGAGAATCCGATGTTCTGGACCGCGCGATGGATGCTTTCTGGGCGCACGGATATGAAGCCACGTCCATGAATGACCTGGTTTCCGCAACCGGCATCAATCGCGGCAGCATATATTCGGCCTTCACCGACAAGCATACGCTGTTCGTTCGCGCGCTCAAGCATTACGACAAGCACCACCGGTCGGATTTTCTAGAAAGAACAGGCGAAACGCATAAGCCCCGGGACGCAATTCTGGCGGTTTTCCATGCTGCCATCGCGTCGACCGAAGAAGGCCGGAACCGGTCTGGTTGTCTGCTTGTAAACACGGCCCTTGAGTTGTCGGCTCACGATGCCGAAGTCGGTGAGATCGTCCGCGAGAGCTTTGTTGAAGTTGAGCAATTCTTCAAATTGATGATAGAGGCCGGACAGGCGGATGGTTCGATAGATCCCTCCGTCGAACCGGTCCAGACCGCGCAAGCCATTCTCGGGCTGTTTCTGGGCTTGCGCGTCTTGAGCCGTTCCCGGCCCGAAAAGGCGCTACTCACCGCAATCTCTGACCAGGCTGCGGCCCTGTTGGCGTGAAAATTTTTTGAACGATTTGGAACGATCGTTCTAAACACAGGAGAAATCGAATGTCTGCAGTTTCACTGGTTGAAAGAGACGCCGCATCACCGGAAACCCTGGGGTTCTACGACAAGGCCACGGACCGTTTCGAGATGTTGCTCAACATTTTCAAGGTCTTCGGACACACACCAGAACTGGGGGTTGTGTTCACTGATCTGGTGATGGCGATCCTCAAGGATGGCGAACTGGATTGGGTAACCAAGGAACTCATCATTCTCAAGGCAACCCATCGCAACGAATGCCAGTACTGCGTGGTCCAGCATGAAACCCTGTCGAAACGGCTTGGCATCTCAGAAGAAAAAATCAACGATATCGGCGACGACAAGTACAAGGACAGCCCGCATTTCAGCGATGCTGAGAAAGCACTGATGGATCTGACCGTCCAGATCGGTGTGGATGCCAATCGTGTGTCCTCAGCGCTCTGGGAGCGGTTGCGGGCCCACTTCACAGAACCTCAGATCGTGGAGGCGGTATTCACCATCACGGTTTACATCGCAGTCAGCAAGTTCGGTGACGCCCTCGGCGTCGAACTCGAACCGGTGTTCTCGGGCATTCAGCCCATATTGCCGGTCGCCCATCACTAATGCCAATGGTGCCTGTTATTGGCCCTTGAACGCAGACCGCAAACCACCGATCTGAAATGCGGCGGAAAACAAACTGCCGTGTTTCAGGTCCCGGTGCCACGCAATGTTGCAATTCGCGCAAGGGCGTCGTCGCGGGAGCCGAACAGGTTTGGATCAGCGTCATCGGCCTTCGCCCGTTTCAGGATTTCCTGTCGGGTCGCCTCATCGGGATTGAAGCGCACCGTGCCCTGTGAAGAAGCTGTGTTGAGTTTCTTGCTGCGCATAGCCCATTGATACCAGGCATCGGGCAGGATCTCGGTGCCCTGGTAGTTCACCATAAAGAACCAGTTCCGGCCGGTTTCAGCGATTCGCGACGTAATGACGTCATAGAACGCATTAACGTCCGCGCTTGTGGCAAACGTGTAGTCGCTGAAATCGGCCTCCATGATCCCCAGTTCGTCATGAAATATGACACGGTCGTCGAGCGGGCGGTCAACAACAGTTTCCTTTACAATGACGCTCTGATAGTCGTCCGCCGGAATCTGGCTTCGCAGTTCCTCGATGTGCGCCAGCGCACTTTCACGTGAAGGAAACAGATTGGGATCGAAATTCTCCTCCTTCGATTTCTCCAGTATTGTCCCGCTTGTGTCTCCGCTTGCCGCAAACCGGACACTCCCCAGTGAATGGGCCAGATTGGTTTTCTTGCCACGGTGCGAAAAGGCGATCCAGGCCTCCGACATGATGCGGCAATTGAGATAGTTGACCAGGAAGAACCACTTCTGTCCGGTCTCGGCCAGTCGCCGGTCAACCTCGTCGTAGAAGGCATTGACCGATTTTGACATGTCGAACGTCTGGTTGCTGAAGTCGACTTCCATGATCTGCTGATCGGGATGGAAGATGATGCGCTCGGCATAGTTGATACTGTTCATGATCAAGTGTTTTCCTCATGTCAGACCGACAGCAATTGGTCGGAAATTTGGCATAGTTCTACCGTCGGCAGGCGGGGCCTGCCGGTGCATTACATCCGTGTGCAAACTTTATTTAGATCGCCAGGTATTCATGCCTGAGGTCTTCGTTATCAAGCACTTCCTTGGCAGAGCCATCGTAGACGACTTCTCCGCTGTCGAGGATAACGGCCCTGTCGGACAGTCCCAGAGCCGCCACGGCGTTCTGCTCGACGATGATGGTTGTTATGCCGGAATTCCGCACCTCGACCAGTGCGTTGGCGATATCCTGGCGAACAACCGGAGCCAGCCCCTCATACGGTTCATCGAGCAACAACAGCTTCAATTCACGTGCAAGGGCCCGACCAATGGCAAGCATCTGCTGCTCGCCGCCAGATAGTGTCGTGCCTTCCTGTTCACGACGTTCTTTGAGTCGGGGAAACAGTTTGAAAATACGTTCAAATTCCCAGCCGGTATTGCCGGCAATGCAGGCCAGGTCAAGATTCTCCTGAACGGTCAGTCCTGAAATGATGCGCCGGTCCTCTGGCACCAGTTGAACCCCGGCAAGGGCTGCTTCAAAGGATTGTTTGTCGTGCAGCGACTGTCCCTGCAGCCAGACTTCTCCGATCCGCAGTTCCGGTTCGTCGGTTCGCGCAATCGCCCGCAGAGTTGACGTTTTGCCCGCACCGTTGCGCCCAAGCAGAGCCAGGATTTCGCCTTCGTTGATGTCGAATGACACGTTCTGAACAATGTAACTGTCGCCATAATAGGCGTTCAGGTTGCGGCAGGAGAAGTATGGAGTTTCGCTCGTGCCGGTCGCCGGTTTCGGCGCTTCTGCAACTTCCACGCTCATACCTGTTCCTCACCAAGATAGGCTTCGATGACCTTGGGATTGCCCTTGATCTCGTCGGGCGACCCTTGCGCGATGATCCGGCCTCCCGCCAACACACTGATGCGGTCGGCCAGCGAAAAGACCACGTGCATGTCATGTTCGATGATCACTTTGGTCATGCCGCTGTCCTTGATCTTCTTCAGAAGATCAATCGTCGCATTGGTGTCGTGGCGCGCCATGCCAGCCGTAGGCTCATCCAGCAAGAGCAGACGCGGACGCTGGATCAGACCCATGGCAAGCTCAAGGCGTCTTTTATCACCGCGCGACATGCTTGAAGCAGCGTCGGAAAGCTGAGCCTGCAGCCCGACGCTCTCTATAACACTCTCCGCTTCCTCACGAATTGCCTTCTCGGAGGCGAAACGCTTGAACGGATTCAGGCGGAAATGACCGTCCCTCTTTGACAATGCCGGCACCATGACGTTTTCTAGAACCGATAGATCCGGGAAGACTTCCGGTGTCTGAAATACCCGCGCCACGCCGAGTTGGTTGATTTCATGGGGCGACTTGCCGGTTAAGACCTCACCATCGAAGACCACAGCCCCCCGGTCAGGCTTCAGGCGGCCGACACAGACATTGAGCAATGTCGACTTTCCGGCGCCGTTGGGTCCGATGATCGCGTGGGTCTCGCCTTCGCGCACATCGAGATCGACGTCGCTCAGCGCATGAAGTCCGGAAAAACTCTTGAACACGTCGTTGACGTGCAAAACAGTGTTCGCCGTTCCGCGTTGGAATTCTTCTTTTTCCGAAAAAGGCAATTCTTCAGCAACAGACATGGGGTCTCCTCACTCTGCCGGCTGCGGCGCAGAAGTTTTCTGGGCTTGGTCGGTTTTCGGTTTACGGAACTTGGCGCCGATCCTTCGGAAGCCCTCCATGAGACCGCCCGGCAGGAAGATCACGATCACCATGAACATCACACCAAGCGTCAGATGCCATCCTTCACCGACAAACAGCGAAACGATACCCACGGTGAACTCCTGAAGACCTTCAGGCAGAAACGAAAAGAAGCTGTTCAGGATACCTTCGTTCCAGGACGACACTTTCTGTTCCGCATACTTGATCAGCCCGGCGCCCAGCACCGGTCCGATCAGCGTGCCTACACCACCGAGAATAGTCATCAGGACCACCTCGCCGGACGCCGTCCACTGCATGCGTTCCGCCCCTGCGATCGGGTCCGTCACCGCCATTAGCGAACCGGCAAGCCCGGCATACATGCCTGAAATGACGAAAGCCGCAATGAGGTAGGGTCGGGTATGGATACCGGTATAATTCAGTCGGTTCTGGTTTGATTTGATCGCCTTGAGCATCATGCCGAAGTTCGAGCGCGTGATGCGCTGGGCAATGAAGAAACATACGATGAGCAGGACGGCGCAGACGTAAAATCCCGGATAGCCGCTCATTTTCATGCCGAAGAGATTGGTGATGGGAACGCCGACTTCCTCGATTCCAAGTGCCTGATCGATAATCCGGATGTCACCGTCACGCAGGGATGTTTCAGCGTTGGCGCGAATAGACCGCAACTGCAGCCCGGTTTCGCCATTTGTAATCGGTGTCAGCACCGAATAGGCGAGATTGTAGGACATCTGTGCGAAGGCAAGTGTGAGGATCGAGAAGTAGATGCCTGAGCGCCGCAACGATATGTACCCGATGGCAAAAGCGAACACGCCCGCCAACAGAACCGACACCAGCACAGCAGGCACAACATTCATTGTAAACAGCTTGAGACACCAGATCGACGCGTAGGAGCCGACGCCGATGAAAGCGGCATGTCCGAACGACAGGTACCCGGTCAGTCCGAACAGGATATTGAAGCCAATGGCAAAAATCCCGAAAATCGCAAACTTCTGCAGCAGATCCGGATAATTGGCACCAATCGGGTCAAGCCAGATCGGGGCCGTAAGCACCGCGGCGGCAAAGATGATAACGAGCAGCCAGTCTTTCATTGCACTGTTGTTTGTCATCGCCTCATTCCTCTCCTGCGCCTTTACGGCCCAGCAGGCCACGGGGCAACGCCAGCAGGATCACCACGGCCACCAGATAGATGATAATCTGGTCAATGCCGGGCAAAATGGCCTTCACCTGGTTCATCGAGGCAAAGCTCTGCAGAACCCCGAGCAGGAAGCCCGCTAGAACTGCACCGCCTAGCGACCCCATGCCTCCGACAACAACCACGACGAAGGACAACACCAGAAAATCCATCCCCATATGATAGTCCGGTGGCAGGATCGGGGTGTACATGGCGCCTGCCATGCCCGCGACAACGGCGGCGAGACCGAAAACAATCGTGAAGCGTTTCTGAATATTGATGCCGAGCAAGCCGACGGTTTCCCGATCCTGCATGCCGGCACGCACGACCATGCCGAAGGTGGTGAACTGCAGGAAGGCAAATACGCCGAAAATGATAACGGCCGAGAACAGGGAGTAAACCAGGCGCCACCACGGGTAGATGACATTGTCGCCAAGGCCGACCCAGGCGCCCACATTGGCTGCTCCCGACACGATATCTGGTGCCGATTGAGGGATCGGATTGGCACCGAAATAATGGCGCACGATTTCCTGGATCACAATCGCAAGTCCAAAGGTCACCAGGATCTGGTCGGCATGCGGGCGCTTGTAGAAATGCTTGATCAGCCCGCGTTCCATCACGACGCCGATGATCGCCATGACGATGATCGTCAGAACAATCGATATCGGTACCGAATAATTTATGATTGCTTCGCCTGTCGCATCGCCAAACCACAACTTGGCGTAGGGGATGACTTCCGGCGGCGGCGTGAATCCAAAGCCGGTATCCTGAGCCGCAACTTCCTGGCCCAGGTGAAGAATCTTGTTTGTCGTGACGGCACAGAATGCGCCCAGCATGAACAAGGCGCCATGCGCGAAGTTCACGACACCCAGCGTACCAAAAACGAGTGTAAGCCCCAGAGCGATCAGCGCATAAGCGCCGCCCTTGTCGAGCCCGTTGAGAATCTGAAGAAAAATAGCGTCCATATCTTGGCACCCACCGCATGCCCCGGCCGGGAATAGCATCCCTGGAGAGATTTCTCAAATAGTGCCGGATCAGGTGACCGGCCGCCAACTCAGGCGACCGGTCCTGTAGTCAATTTTCCGTGGTGCGATTATGCGCCGTCGTTGTACGGGCCCAGTTCGCCACCCAGCAGACTTGCCGGATACTCGACCTTGGCACGCGGCGTGACTTCCACCACTTCCAGCACGTCGAACTTGGAAGACGGGTTCTCTTTACCCTTCACAACCAGCACGTCTTTGAAGCACTGGTGATCTTCCGCACGGTATTCCGTCGGTCCGTTACCCAGACCGTCGAACTTGAAGCCTTCCAGAGCCTTGCCAACCGCACTCGGGCGGAAGGTGCCGGCACGCTGGCAGGCATCGGCATACAGCAATGCCTGGCAATAGGTCGTGTGAGCAGCCTGTGACGGCGGGAAGCCATACTTGGTGCCGAAGGATTTAACGAATGCCTTCGAACCGGCGTCCTGCAGTGACCAATGCCAGTTGGTGGAACCGAAGATACCGGCGACGTTCTTGCCGGCACCCTGTGCCATCAGACGCGAGTAAAGCGGCACGACAATCGCAAAATCCTTGCCATTGACCTGCTTGTCGCGCAGACCGAACTGGACGGCCTGTGTCAGCGAGTTGACCATGTCTTTGCCATAGTGGTTCAGCACCAGCACGTCGGCACCGGAATTGAGAACCGGCGTGATGTACTGCGAGAAGTCACCGGCACCGAGCGGCGTGCGAACGGCGGCTGCCGTCTTCCAACCGAGGTTTTCGGTATACTTCTTGATCGACCCTTCCTGGCTCCAGCCCCAGGTATAGTCAGCTGTCAGGTGATAGGCCGTACGCTCGGACCCGAATGCATTCTTCAGCACCGGCGCCAGGGCAGACCCTGTCATTTCGGTGTTGAAGAAGTGACGGAAACCGTTGGCGCGCTTGTCTTTGCCGGTGGTGTCGTTGGAGTGCGTCAGACCGGCCATGAAGATAACGCCGGCTTCCTGGCACAGGCCCTGCACGGCAATAGCAACACCTGACGACGAACCGCCGGTGATCATGATGGCGCCGTCGTTTTCGATCATGCGCTTGGCAGATGCGCGTGCCGCATCAGACTTGGTCTGCGTGTCGCCGGTTACGAAGACAACCTTCTTGCCGTTGACGCC
>JAJFHC010000065.1 GCA_021775835.1 Hyphomicrobiales bacterium
AAAAACGGCAAATTCTCACCGCAGCGGCGTCAAAATCATGGAAAACGGATCACACAGCGCACCAAGCTTCAGAGGCCTTGGAAAAAGGAGGCGTTTATGCCAACATCTCGATCTGACCCAGTCCTATCTGGGAGATATCGGGTGAAACGGCAGTTGTGCGGACTTTTTTACTGGTTTGAAAATTGGTATCTATCCTACCAGCGACAAGTTAATTAGTGATATTTGTTTCAATAACGTCGCTGAGGACTTTTTGCATAGTCAGTAGTGTTGAAAAAAATACAAAAATAAATTGAGTCTGTGCGTGTGATATTCAGTGAACTTAGGTTACTCAGCCAAATAAGATTTCCCTATAGTTCGCATTGTTTCTGGATCACTACGACCATAATGGCCACGGTAAACCGCTGTTGCAGGCAAATCAATGAGACGTTGAATCGAATTACGGAATGCTTCGAGATCCGCATCATTGCTGCGTTCTACCGGTTCGCCCTCGTAAATATAACCATCTCTCCAGACGAATGCTTCTCCCGTAAAGAGTACCCCACTTGTGTGCTCGAACAATCCGCTTGCACCATCTGTGACACCGGGTAAATGCACCACTTCGAAAGTTCTATCACCAAGATCGATCGTGTCGCCGTCAGTTAGCAATCGAGTTGGTTCTGAAGCGGGCATCACATAGGTTGTTGGATCGAAAGTTTTGTAAGGCTTTGCGTCAAACGCCGTATCGAGATAATAATCTGCCACCGTATTGTGGCGTGTAGGTAGAGATAATCGATGAGCATCTGCCTTGTGTATCAGCCGCTGGTCAAATTGATGAAGTCCTCCTGCATGATCATAATACCCTACAGAAGAAAAACCTATAATTGGTTTAGAAACTACGGTCTCCAGAAATTCACGCAACGGAGCGATCCCAATACCAGTCTCAACCAATAGACAGAATTCACTGCCCTCAATTAGCCACATACAGCCGCCGCCCCATTCGCGAACGTGCAATTCTATAATTCTTCGAACACCGTTTTCGTCAGTTGGCTCAATTGCGAACCAATCTTCTATAATGGGTAAATCCTTTGTCATGTTCAGAAACTCTCCAAGAATATTGTTTCTCCTAAAAGGAGATTGCCAGTTTTGGACAAGAATAACCCAATCTTTTGCTATCGCTGTTTTTATTACGACACGGTTTGAACGGCAAGATTTGGCTCGAAGCAGGCTATCGCTGCACAACGCATGAATGACTGCTAATGGCAGATTTGTTGATAAAGTCTTTTTCTGGGGTTGATCCAGAAAATTCAACTTCGTAGCCGGACGTTACGAAAATTTGGCTGGGGGGACAGTCGTTTTCCGATGATTTCCATGTACGGTGCTCTGAATGACGTTCACGGGCCTTCTGGATAAAGTGGTGGCGTGAAATGGTTTCCGCCGAAAAAATCAGCTCCGCGAAATTTCGACTTTATCAACAATATCGGCACTCAACGGGAACTGGAGCAGCTGGAATATGGGGCACATGTACTTCTGTTGTCGGGCGTGGAGCGGAATGTGCGACGGGATCGTGTTGCCTCTTGCAGGACTGCCACACCAAGTCCACGTCAGCACAAACGGGACTCTGTCAACCGGCTCGCCGCAAGGTCGGCGGGACCAGTTCGCCATCCTCGTTCAAGGAGCGTGTGCGGGGCAGTTCCACGATCGCTGCCGTGCCGATGTCGACGACGCTTTCAAGCCGGAACCAGCCGTCATGAAGGCGCGCCAGCCCCTGTACGATCGGCAAGCCGAGGCCGGCACCCGCTTCCGCTTTCTGATGAGCCAGCGACCCCTGACCGAATGAGCTGAGGACCTGCGGTATTTCCTCATCAGGTATGCCGGGCCCGGTGTCGCGGACCGAGAATGTGACACCGCCTGCTTCGGTTCGTGATATCGACAGGGTAATTGCTCCACCCGATGGCGTGAACTTTATCGCATTCGACATCAGGTTCAGCCAGATCTGCCGTATGGCCCGCTCGTCCGCCAGGACATCAGGCGCGTCAGGATCGAAGTCTTCCAGAATGCTAACGCCGTTATCCTTGGCGCGCAGATCAAGCAGGGCATGGCATTCCTGGGCAACCGTGTGAATTGCCACCGGCGCCTCGTTGAGTTCATAACGACCGGCTTCAATACGCGACAGGTCGAGCACTTCACTGATCAGGTTGAGCAGATGTTGTCCGCTATGGTGAATGTGACCGGCATATTCCTTGTAAGAGGCAACTTTGTGGGTTCCGAGAATTTCTTCTTTCATGACTTCCGAGAAACCCAAGATTGCATTGAGTGGCGTCCGAAGCTCATGGCTCATGGTGGCCAGAAAGCGTGATTTGGCCACGTTGGCGTCTTCGGCACGCCTGCGCCCTTCGTCCGACTTTGACTTTGCTTCTTCCAGTTCCCCGATCAATGCGTCTTTTTCGGCCCTGAACACCAGCATGTGCAGTGCCGTCTCGTTCAGCTTGCGGGAGAGTTGGACAAAATAGATTTCAGCGCAGATCGCCATGACTGCAAGTGACAGGAACAACGTACCGCCGTCCAGCACGCAGCGCAGGGTCACGGCCAGGGTAATCGGAATCGTGCCCGCCAGAACAACCGCCATGACATTGTTGGCCAAAGCCATCCTGATTGACGCCACAATCATCAAGACGGCAATCAGATAGACCCGCTCAACCTGTTGGGCATCACTCCAGAAAGCAAAAATCAACGATGACCAGGTGAGTGAACAGATCAGCTCTATGACAGAGAATTTCCGGACCCAGTCCTCCACCTTGACCTGGGACTGTTCGAGGGCATCGAATTTCTGGCAGAACGAAATGGCGATGCCATGGCTCACGAAAATCGCCGAGAGCCAGATGATCGCTTGCTGAAATGGTAGCCAGAGCAGGCTTGAACTGGCGACAATGACGCCGATCACAGGCAGGGCAAGGGCGGCCCCCTGCTGGCTTTTGGCGTATAGCGTCAACAGGTCCAGCTGGAACGAAACCCCGCTCCCGTCGAGGTCCGACAGGCGCGAACGTACATCACGCATTTGCGCACGCAGCGGTCTGCGGCGACGTATATCGCCACGCGTGCGGAGGTGTTTCGCTGACATGTAGTCCGACGCCATCGCTTCGACCCTGTCTGTGTGATGATGCCGGGGCATCACCGGTTCCCGGATTTTTCCGGGGTTTTTGTTATCCAGCGACTATGGCGGAGAAGTCTTAAGATCGGTTTGGGAAGACTGGTTAATTAAACGTGGCAGTTTCTCGTCATTCTGGCCCGCGCTGTTCAACCGCAGGTTTTACGTGGTGGGAAAGAATACGTTCAAATTGTAGGGCGTAAATTCGTGAATAGAAAAAATATAGAAGTGTAAATAATTGTGTTGGTAGACGTGTAAATGGAATTTTAAGGTCGATTTGCTAAGTATTTTGCTCAAGGTGCTATGATATGACAGTAGATGAAAAAATATTGACGCCTGTGAAGACAGCCGAACCCGGCGGAAATGTTACGCGCGAGGCGGACGGCTATGTTCGCGTCAGCAGCCGACTCAACGCGTGGTGGGACGGAGTGGATACTCAGTCATCGCATGCGAGCGATGACCCATCCATGGAACTGGCGTTCGACGCCAGCATTCTCGATCAATTCGAGGATTGGTCCGATGTTCGAACCAAGATCGCCGAGGTCATCTGGGGGCAGGGATTTATCAATCCGGGTACCAGGAAGTTCTCGCGGCTGGTCATGGCACCCGCCAGGGTTACGTCCAAGAAATCCATTCTCGATCTGACGGCTGGCTTGGGCGGTACAGCGGCCATGCTGGTCCGCGAGACCGGTGCCTGGGTCGATGCCCTGGAACCAAATCCCACGCTTGCAGAAAAGGGCCGGCGGATGGTTGCCTCTGCACCGACCGGAAAGCAAATTGATTATCAGTCCGTGGACTTTCACGAACTGGAACTGCCGGAAAGGCGCTACCATCTCATCTACAGCCGGGAACGTTTGTTTGCGACGCGGTTCAAGAGACGGGCAATCGAGCAAAGCATGCGGAGCCTGAAGACCGGTGGGCAGATGCTGCTAACGGACTACGTCATTACAAAGGGAGCACACGAGACACCCGACGTAAGGCACTGGCGGACGAAGGAGCTGGAGGAGATCCATCCCTGGACGATGGAAAAATACAACGACAGGATGACGGAGGCCGGATTGAAGGCAAGTTCCATCATCGACATGTCGAAGGCAATCATCGACGAAGTGAACATGGCCTGGCGTCGCATGTTGGCCAGTCTGGAATCAGGGTCGATCGACCGCGAGCTTGTGAACAGCGTTCTCGCCGAAGGCGAAATCTGGCAAAGCCGCATCAAGGCAATGCGTTCGGGGAATGTGCAACTTCTGCGGATCAACGCAACCCGACTGACCTGAAGCAGTTCGCTTTTTCAGGTCGGCAATATTGGAAAGCGTGCGCGCCGAGCTTTTGCCGTTACCCTTTCGCCGCCATCTCAAAAAACTTGCCGGTTTGTTCGCCGCCCGTGAACAGAGCCTTCGATCTTCCCATGTCCGCAATTTTGTCCCAGTTGTCGGCAATCGCTTCTGCGCTTGGCTCTTCTCCGAGATAGGCGCCGCGGCTTTCAACGATTTCCACCTTTGCAAAGCTCCCGGCGCCGGCCGCCACGATGACGCCGGTCGGCGCATCGTTTGACGCCAGGTAAATGACAGCCGGCGTGACCCGTTCGGGCGTCATCAGGTTTTCGGCTTCCGGCGGAAACAGATCGGATGTCATTCTGGTATAGGCGACCGGGGCCACAGCGTTACAATGGATGTTGTACTTCTGGCCCTCCAGCTTCAGCGTATTGATCAGTCCGACAACGCCCATTTTCGCAGCACCATAGTTGGACTGCCCGAAATTGCCGTACAGGCCACTGGAGGATGTCGTGACGATGACCCGGCCGAACGCCTGGTCGCGCATGACCGCCCAAACCGCCTTTGTGGCTTTGACGGTACCGGTCAAGTGAACGTCGAGGACGGTTTCAAAATCCTCCATTGGCATCTTCACGAAGCTCTTGTCGCGCAGGATCCCGGCATTGTTGACCAGAATGTCGATCCGCTCAAACCGGGTCATGACATCGTCGACCATTGCCGCGACACCGTTGTCGTCCGTGACGCTGGCACCATTGGCCATGGCCTGTCCGCCGGTAGCTTCAATCTCGGAGACCACCGCCAGTGCAGCCTCGGATGATCCGCCAGACCCATCCACGGTCCCGCCCAGATCATTGACTACAACACTGGCGCCGCGGCGCGCGAATTCAAGAGCATGGGCGCGTCCCAGGCCGCCGCCGGCTCCGGTAACGATAACAACCTTGCCGTCAAAGCGAATTGGCATTCGGGTCCCTTTCGGATTTCTTAACGTACGGCGATAGCGCCGGGGCTCTTTTGACCCCAGGTTTCCTGGCGGGTCAAGCCTGCTTGCCTCGCCCTACACACTCCGCTAGGTATCGACCAGCAAAAAGATGTCGCCTGGAGTCATTTCATCATGAAATTGTACAATGATCGCTATGCCCCGAACCCCCGCAGGGTTCGGATCTTTATGGCGGAAAAGGGAGTTCAGATCCCGACCATCGATATTGACGTCATGAAAGAAGAGCACCGGACGGAGGCTTTCACCGCGATCAATCCCTTGCAAAGAGTCCCGGTCCTCCAACTGGACGACGGTACGACCATTGCGGAAACCGTCGCCATCTGCCGGTATCTTGAGGACATTCATCCCGAGCCGGCCCTAATGGGCGTGGGCCCGGTCGGCCGCGCCAAGATCGAGATGTGGCAAAGGCATGTGGAATTCCATCTGCTCTACCCGGTGGCACAGTGCATGCGCCATTTGCATCCTAAACTGGCAATCCTGGAAAAACCGCAGGTCAAAGAGTGGGGAGAAGCCAACCGGGACAAGGCTCTGGATGCCGTCAGGTGGCTCGACAAGGAACTGGCGACCCGCAGCTTCGTCGCCGGCGATGAATTTACGATTGCCGACATAACGGCATTATGTGCAACGGACTTTGCCAGATTTGCCCGGATCGACATCCCTGAAGAAATGACCAATTTCAAAAACTGGTACACTGAAGTTTCGGGCCGGGCGAGTGCCAAGGCGTGACGGGGGCTTTGCGGCATGAAATTCACGTTTGTCGGTTGCGGTGATGCTTTTGGAAGCGGTGGACGGTTCCAGACCTGCTTTCACGTTGAGACTGGAGACGACCAGTTCCTGATCGACTTTGGCGCGTCGTCGCTGGTGGCTTTGCGCCAACGCGGCCTTGACCATAACAACGTGTCGGCAATCTTCATCAGTCACCTGCACGGTGATCATTTTGGCGGCCTGCCGTTCTTCCTTCTTGATGCACAGTTCATAAGCCGGCGGACGCAACCCATTGTCATCGCGGGCCCTGCCGGGCTTCGGGAACGGCTGATGACACTGGCGGACACCATGTTCCCGGGCTCCGCCACGACCGAACGGAAGTTCGAGATTTCATGGGTTGAACTCGAACCGGGCGTTCGTTCGGATATTGCAGGCAAGGCCGTGACACCGGCAGAAACGCTGCATCCTTCAGGGGCGACGGCGCTTGCCTTGAGAATTGAAACCGAGGGCCGGACCCTCGCTTACTCCGGTGATACGGGCAGGCTGGAGGGGCTTGAGGCCGTGTCGCGCGATGCCGACCTGTTTGTCTGCGAGTCGTCGACCTACGATAAAGTGACCCGTTACCATCTCGACTATAAAAGCATTGTTCAACATGCTGACAAATTCGGCGCCAAGCGATTGATCTTGACCCACATGGGCCCTGAAATGCTGGAGGCGCTGGATCAGTGCAGCATCGAAACCGCCCATGACGGTTTGGTGATTGAACTGTAGCAAGCAATTGTGACAACTAGTCGTGTCATCGTTTGATGACAACAAATTATGGCAAAGAAGCGTGAGTTGACTCCATGGCTGGCGACGCCCTGACTAATCTCTTGCAGGACATCCGGCAATGCAGACTCTGCATTGAGAAGCCGCAAGGCAGTTGCCTGCCTCACGAACCACGCCCTGTTGTCCAGGCTGCCTCGGACGCGCGACTGGCGATCGCCGGCCAGGCACCGGGTGTTCGTGTCCACAACACCGGCGTGCCCTTCAACGATCCCAGCGGTGACCGGCTTCGCGACTGGATGGCACTCGACCGGGAAACGTTTTATGACAAGAAGCGTCTGGCGATCGTGCCGATGGGGTTTTGCTTTCCCGGTCTCGATCACAAGGGAGGCGACCTGCCACCGCGCAAGGAATGTGCACCACAGTGGCGCGGCCCTGTCTTTGAACAATTGCCCAACATCGAATTGGTCCTGGTCATCGGCATGTATGCGCAGGCCTGGCACCTGGGGAAGCAGCGACGCAAGACCCTGACGCAGACCGTTGAAGCCTGGCGCGAGTTTACGGCAGCAGACACTCGTCCCGCCGTGCTGCCGCTGCCTCACCCGTCCTGGCGCAATAATTCCTGGCTGCGCAAGAACCCGTGGTTTGAAGAAGATGTGTTGCCGTACCTGCGCAAGGAGGTCCACCGCCTTGTCAGCTGATGTAAAGGGCCGCAGCCTATCTGTTCGATGTCTGGTCGCTGCCGCTTTCCTGTTTCTGGCGTCCTGTGCGCCGACATTGCAGTCCATTGCCGATCGCAATGTGGAGCCGGCCCTCGAAAAAAACACCATCGTCATGGCCGATGGTGCACGATTGCCGTTGCGCACCTGGCGTGCGAAACACACCTCTGTGGCGGTCGTCGCCCTGCACGGATTCAACGATTATTCGAATGCATTTGCAGCGTCCGGTGCCTGGTTCAGGCAACGCGGCATTACCACCTATGCCTACGACCAGCGTGGATTTGGTGAGACCGGTCAACGGGGGCTTTGGCCAGGTTCCGACGTCATGGCGAACGACCTCGCAACCGCAGTCGACCTCGTGCGCCGCCGACACCCCGGTGCTCCGGTCTATATTCTTGGTCTCAGCATGGGCGGGGCCGTTGCCATGAAGACCCTTGGTCAGGCACCTCTTCCCGGTGTGAAGGGTGTGATACTGGCGGCCCCCGCCGTATGGGGGTGGCGTGCCATGAACCCGTTCTACAAGACCGCCCTCTGGCTGGCTGCGCACACCGTGCCCTACATGTCGGCAACCGGCCAAGGCCTCGGCATACAGGCATCGGACAATATCGAGATGCTCCGGGCCCTGGGCCGTGATCCCCACATCATAAAGGACACCCGGATCGATTCCGTATACGGCCTCGTCACCCTCATGGACGAAGCCCATGAAGCTTCCGCGTCGTTAAAGACCCCGGTACTCTATATCTACGGACAAAAGGACGAGCTTGTGCCGAAGGGGCCGACGCTTGAAGTTGTCCAGCAGATCACGGCGCCGAAACGGTTTGTCTATTACAGCAACGGCTGGCACATGCTGTTGCGTGATCACCAGCAAGAACGTGTCTGGCGAGACATCGCTGCCTGGATCTCGAACCGGAAAGGGCGGCTTCCCTCCAACGAAGAGGTGAGGGATGTGGGCAAGCTGGCGGCACGGGGGGAATAGCGCGCGGCCGGATCGATCCGGTACAGTCAGTCTCGCGTCTTCTCCATATCGGCCATGACCAGTTGGTTGAAGTAGTGGTGTAATCCGTCCCATCGGGGAGCATAGAAATGCTGCCGACAGACCGGCGAGGTGCGGGCCTTCTGGACGGCTTCGATGGCGATCTGGCTGCCGCGAATGGCATCATGCATCTCCCGGGACAATTCCACCGGCGTCAAGGCATCGTCGCGGCCGCAAATCACCAGTGTCGGACAGGTAATAGCAGAGAGCTCCGTGCGGCTGTCCGGACGGCTCATGATAACCTTCAACTGGCGGACGAATGCCGCAGACCCGATGCGCAGGGCCATGTCCCTGATGGCGTCGATGAGCCCGTGATCGGTGGCACGGTCGGGGTGAACGGCGAGAGGCAGCAAATCATCAACCAGCGCGGCGTACTCTCCGGCTTCGGCATGCGCGATCATTGATTGGCGCCCGGCAAGGCGTTCGGCCCTGGCGGAGGTGCTGATCAGCGCAAGGCCGTTAACCCGCCCGGGTGCCTGCCGCAAAATCTCGTGGGCGACGTAACCGCCCATCGAAAAGCCGACGAGCGTGAACTGCTCAGGAGCGCATTCCAGGACCCAGCGTGCACTCTCGGCAATGGATTCCTGATTGACCAGATCGACCGAGACCGGCTCCGCAATATCCGCCAGCCCCGCTGTCTGGTGTGTCCACATGGCGCTGTCGTCGAGCAAACCAGGAAGAAAAACGACATTCTGTCTCGTGTTCATGGATTTCTATAGGTTTTTCAAAAAATAGGTCAACGGCCTAAAAAATAGACTGACATACCCTGGGGCGTCAACTAAAATGACGCTCAACGGTTTCTGGACTCGCTCATTCGTGAAACGAAACGAAAGGCTCGTCATGCGCGCAGCGGCGAAGACGTTTCCCCCGAAGTCGGACGTTTGCGGCCTCAAGCTGGACGCCGGCGTCAACAATGCCGCGACAGCCAAGGGAGCAAGGCGGGTCGGAGAGATTATCGATGCGGCCTCGGCGATTTTGTCCAGAGACGGTCACGCCGGCCTGACATTGGACAGCGTTGCAGCGCGGGTTGGCATTAGAAAGGGAAACCTGCAGTACTACTTCCCAACACGCTCACATCTCCTGCGCACGGTTTTTGCCCAACAGATTGAACAGCATACCCGCGACTGGCTGGCGGCACAGGGCACGCCGGACACGGATCCTGTCGACCGACTGAGGAGGCTCGTTGCTTTCGAAACGCAGATGAACCGGGATTCAGACTTTGTGGCCCAGGTTCGCGAAAGATGTTCGCTTGAAGGTCGTGACCAAGGCGCTCGGGAACTCACCAGCCGATGGTATGCATGGGTGACCGAACAATACGGGGGTCTGATTGCCGAAATCCGCCCTGACCTTGATGACAAGCTGTGCCATCAACTGGCGATGATCATCTACGCCATGCTCGTTGGTTCTACGCCTTACTTTAGTGCCAATGGTCCGGCCCCCGAAGAGTGCATAGGCTTGGAAAGGCAGATGGAAGGCGCCATATTGGTGCTAGTTCGGGAATGGCGTTAAGTGCGGAATTGGAAGACTAGCGGGTGCGTTCAGTGACGATGGCGAACCGATTGTGGAGGACTCGCCCGGACACGCTGCCGATGGGGATTTCTGGCACGCCGTCGCCGTTGGCGTCTCCTGTGGCAATGGAATTTACACTGATCTGGCTGGTGATCTGATACCAGTCACCGCCTTCCGGTAAATACGAGCTTGTTTGATTGTCGGCAG
Source organism: Hyphomicrobiales bacterium (assembly GCA_021775835.1). The sequence continues at coordinate 10,331 of JAJFHC010000065.1, forward strand.
TTTTGCCCCTCTGACGCCCACCGCTTCTTTGTCGCTGAACTTGCTACGCGCCACGTCAAGCATCGGCGGGTTGAGGTCGGTGACAACCAGCCGGACATCGGCGGCAAGTGCGTCGCGCAACTTGCGACTCACAATGCCGGTACCCCCGGCGAGTTCCAGCACGCTGCCTGACGTCAAGGCTGCGGCGCGACGCGCAAGGTCGTCCCCATAGTCGTGGAAGATGTTTGGCCCGAGCCCCTTGTCATAGTTCTCTGGAACGCTGCCGGTGAAGTTACTGGCCGAATCGGTCAAGTCCAAATCCTCCGCTTCGAAACCCGTCGGTGTTTTCTTATCAGGGACTGTGCACGCCAACAAATTCCCGGACCCCAAGCGCCGGCAATTTCGGCAAAACACACGATCTAAGCATCACTCTAGGCGTCGGCAAACATCGCCTTGACCCGTTCAATATCGAGGGGTTCCTCGGAAAGCCGCTCCGGATCCCATTCACTTCTCTCGGCCTCGAAGAAATCGCCGCCATATACATGCAAGGCGCCGGTCAGTTTGGGAATCGGATTGGTGACGGAATGAATAATGTTGGCACCCAGTGGAGCCCAATCCCCTGTACCTAGATTGCGCGCACCGGCGGCTTCAATCCGACCGTCGGGATCGTCCTCGATCCTGCGCCAGAAAATGTTGTCCTCCCGGCCTCCATAGATACCGATTACGGCCCACATCCGGTGATCGTGCGGCTGCACGGTCATCGTGGGTTTCCACACAAGGTTGAGAATCGTCAAATCCGGGGACTTGTAGATCGGTGTAATGCCTGGTTCCGTCGGCGTCCCGAGGGTCTGCTCGACGGCACTTGGATCGTCCATGGCCCGCCCCATAATATCGGCGACGGCCTTGTGATCAGAACCTCCAGTGACGGCTTCGCGGCAGTCCGCGACAAAGTGATCAATATTCCACATTGCTTGCTCTCCTCAGGCAATTCCAATTTGATCAGTAGACAGTCTAATACCATAGCAAGTGGCGTTGCAATTTGTGGCCCACGCTGTACCCGAAGTCTCGCTACTTTCAGTAAGGCGAAAACGGTCATTGCCCGTTGGCGGAATTACACGCTGTTTCAGCCATATTACGCTAATCTACAACTGATGCTGGAATGTCGCAGCTGTCACATATTCGGCTCAATTGTGACCTAAAATGATGGTCGCAACACAATTTCAATGTACAATCAACACACAAATTTCCGATTCGGGGCGAGTCGGGGCATAAAGAAGATACGGGGAAACCATATATGCCGCGTTTCAGCGCGAATCTGACTCTGCTTTTTAATGAGGTTGACCTCATCGACAGGTTTTCTGCCGCGGCTGCGGCAGGATTTGAAGGCGTTGAAGTTCAATTTCCTTATGAGCATACCGCTGAGCAGGTTTTGGAAGAGCTTCGCGAGAACAACCTTTCACTTGTTTTGTTCAACCTTCCCGCCGGTGACCTCGAAGCCGACGAGCGCGGGATCGCCTGCCTGCCGGATCGGGTCGGCGAGTTCCAGGAGTCGGTGGAAACGGCTCTGATTTATGCCGCTAAGGTTGGGTGTCCCCAGCTCAACTGCCTCGTTGGCAAAGTGCCATGGGGCATGGACGACGATCTGGTGCGGCGTACGGTCATCGACAATCTCCGTTTTGCGGCCCGGGAAGCCGGCAAGGTAGGCATCAAGCTGCTGATCGAGCCGATCAACAACAGGGATGTGCCTGGCTTTTATCTCAATACCTCGAAAGAGGCGCTGGAAGTGATGGACGAAGCCGGATCGACCAATCTCTGGCTGCAGTATGATTTGTATCATATGCAGACGATGGAAGGCGATCTGAGCCGAACGATCGAAAGCAACCTGCGCAAGATAGCCCATATGCAGATTGCGGATGTGCCGGACCGTCATGAACCGGGCACCGGTGAGATCAATTTTGACTACATTTTGCCGCGCATCGACCGGATGGGGTACGAAGGCTGGATTGGCTGCGAATATAATCCGGCAGGCCTGACCATGGACGGACTCGGATGGATGAGACCGTATCTGAGGAAGGCGGACGCCGCCTGATATCGTGAATCGCAACGCGACGGTTCACAACGATATCGATCCCATGCAGTTGACATCTGCGTTCATCGAACAAGCTTTCCCATCAATGAACAATGCATCCATATGGAACTGCATGGCACCGTTGTGTATTTTCTTGTCGGTCGATTGAACCAGGCGTTATTCGACTAAAGTTGCATACTTTGCAGCGGTAAAGTGATCTTTACTGCTGATAAGGAGAATTTTAGTTCCGCTTTGCGCGCGCGTTTGGTATACCACACGCCACCGAGAAGTGGGATTTGACGATCGTTCAATCGGTTTGATGCCTGCATCAGAACTGCGGAACGGTCATAAGGGAGGTCGGATTGGCTGAAGTTGTTCCGCTGGATAAATCCAAGCGCAGCCCGAAACATCTTGTTCCGCGAGGGGAACTGCATACCCGGGGAACTGGACAAGTCCAGTCCCTCACACGTGCACTCAGGATCATGAACACGCTCGCCGATTACCCGCACGGGCTGACCCTCAGTGATCTCGCCCACGTTGTTGGATTGCCAACATCCACTGCCCACAGGCTTCTTACGACACTTCAAAACGAACGGTACGTCCGTTTCGAAAACGATCGCAGCATCTGGCTGATCGGTGTCCAGGCCTTCCAGGTTGGTGCCGTTTATGCCCGTTCCAGGGATCTGGTTTCGATTGCGCGCCCCTACATGCGACGTCTGATGGAAGAATCCGGAGAGACTGTAAATCTGGCGATCGTAGACCGCGGCGAGATCATTTTTCTGGCCCAGGTCGAATGCCAGAAAATGATGCGTGCCATTGCCGGTCCAGGCGGCCGTTCCCCGATACATTGTTCAGGGACCGGCAAGGCCATTCTCGCCTGGCTCGACCAGTCTGAGGCGCGTGGCCTTTTGACATCAAAGCCCCTTCAAAAAGAGACGCCCAACAGCAAGTCCACTGTCGGTGACCTGGAGGCGGAGTTCCTGCAAACCTGCCGTTCGGGTTATGCGATTGACGATGAGGAAAATGCCATTGGATTGCGTTGTGTGGCCAGCGCCGTGTTCGATGAGCATTCCTATCCGCTTGCAGCGATCTCCGTGTCCGGGCCCGCCGCGCGACTTACCGACACCAGGCTTCCGGCACTTGGAGCGAATGTGGCGCTGATTGCAGCCGAGATCACCTCCGAAATGGGTGGCCTGGCACCAAATCCGAGGACAGACTGACTTTGCCAGCGTTAACTGTCGCTGAACACTTCGCGCGTCTTTGCCGAAGGCTTAGGTCTTCCGTGACATGACTGGCAATCCAAGCTAGATGTCTCCGGAACAAATCAATTTCATTCGGGATCGCAACAGATATGACCGACATCAAAAAAGAAGACCTGCTTGACGCCTTACGCAAGGTCAAAGGCCCGTCCCTGGAAGGCGATGTCGTCTCTTTGGGGCTGGTATCGGAAATTGTCATCCAAGGCGACAGTGTCGTCTTTTCCCTGAGCGTAGACCCGGAAAAGGCCAATGATCTTGAGCCTATGCGTCAGGCGGCTGAACGTGTGGTCAAGGCTGTGCCCGGCGTCAACAAGGCGATGGTAGCCCTGACCGCGGACAGGGCGCCCGGCAGCGCGCCGCCCAAGACCAATGGCGGTGGCCCGCCGCGGAGCCAGCCTCCTGCCGGGACAGGGGCCCCACCGCCACCGATGGCTGGCCAGGCCCCACCCGAACGCCAGATCGCCGGTGTTCCCGGTGTTAAGGCGATCATTGCGGTAGCCTCCGGCAAGGGCGGTGTCGGCAAGTCCACCACCGCCGTCAATCTTGCGCTGGCATTCTCAGCCAACGGCTTGTCCGTCGGCATACTGGATGCGGACATCTATGGTCCTTCAATGCCGCGACTCATGGGTCTGATGGGCCGCCCCGAACCTGTCGACGACAAGATTCTCAAGCCCTTGGAAGGGTTTGGCGTCAAGGTCATGTCCATGGGGTTCATGGTCGACGAAGACACACCGATGATCTGGCGTGGGCCCATGGTCATGTCCGCCCTGACCCAGATGTTGCGGGAAGTTGCCTGGGGCGAACTCGATGTTCTGGTCGTCGACATGCCGCCGGGAACCGGCGATGCCCAGTTGACGATGGCGCAGCAGGTGCCGCTGGCTGGCGCCATCATAGTCTCTACACCTCAGGACCTTGCTTTGATTGACGCCCGCAAAGGATTGAACATGTTCCGCAAAGTCGATGTTCCGGTCCTCGGGATAATCGAGAACATGAGCTACTTTATCTGTCCCAAATGCAGCGAACGTTCCGAGATTTTTGGTCATGGCGGTGCCCGTTTCGAAGCTGAAAAACTGGGTATTCCCTTCCTCGGCGAGGTCCCCCTGGAAATGGAGATTCGGCGGCTTTCGGACGCTGGCCAGCCCGTCATGGTATCCCAGCCTCAGTCAGTTCATGCACAAATCTACCGCGAAATTGCCGAAGGCGCGTGGGCCCAGGTCAGCGAGCACGGCGGCGCAATGACGAAGCCCGCGCCCCGGATTGTCATTGAATAACTCATGAGCGCGGGATGAGGGAAAGTGTGTATGGTTTTCTGCCTGCACAAAAGAACTCGCCGTGATTGCAGTTCTCAAATCGGCAGTAGCATTTCGAGTTTGTCTCTCGTCTCGTCGGTAAAAAGCATGCCTTGCCAGCCAATCTGAATTGCTGCCTCGATGTTTTCCACTCGATCATCGACCAGGAAGACGTCGCCGGGATGGACGCCAAGGGCATTTGTGACAACCTTGAAATATTCAAGGTCTGGTTTGGCCAACCCCATTCGGCCAGAGGCAAACACATGCTCCACCCTGTCACCGAATCCCATTTCGTTCTCAATGTAGGCGGCGCGCCTGGCCTCATTGTTGGTTGTAATGACCTGGCGCAAGCCTCGCTCGGCGATACGGTCCATCAGCCCAAGCAACATAGGGTCCGAACGCGCGTCCTTGGCGAACCAATAGGCCAACAGGTCGTCCGGTCCCGGTGCATATCCCACGAACTGTGCCCATTCGGCGACGCGATCCCGTAGGTCTTCCTTGCCAGTCAAAATCGCGTCTAAATCCCGATCAAAAACGTACGTGTCAAACACTTCCTTTGATTGCCCGGTGTCAGCTTCAAAGTTGTCAGACCAAACGAAACGGCCATTCACAAAATTGCGGCTCAAAACACCATCGAAGTCCCAGGCTATGACTTTGATGCCCATCAGGTGAGTCTCCGTTTCCTTGTCGTTGATGAAGTGTCAATGCGGCAGCTTCAGGACGCGCCTGGGAGACTGGCATTGGTCCTTAGCGCTTGAGAAATGGCTCTATGAAGGGGCAGGTGGCTTTGTCCGATACGATGAAATCTGCAAGTTCGCGTGAGATTACCGGGGCCCTGAGGAATCCGGCGCCTGCATGACTGAGACTGTAGTAGAGCCCGGCGCAATCACGGCTGCGGCCAAGGCGCAGCAACCCGTCGCCGACGAAGGTGCGCAGGCCTGCTCGGGCGTGCACCAGTGGCAGGTCGGCAATGACCGGAAATGCCCGCACTGCCCGTGATCTCAGGTCGTCGATGATGTCAGCGCTTGGTGTCAGGCAGGTCTCGCCGTCCTCATGTGTACTGCCAACCAGAAGGTGGCCGTTTGATCGCGGACACAAAAACCCGTCCGGGCGGTGGATCAGGTGTCTCACGACCGGCGCATCGGGGTCCATTCCCATGGTCAGGACAACGCCACGTACCGATCGGCACACCGGCACATCGTTCGGCAATCCATCAATCTGGTTTGTTCCGGTTCCGGCACACAGAACCACTTTATTGCACGGGATCACACCGTCTCGGGTCGTTAGTCCCTGGACGCCTGAACTGGTCGTGACAATATCCAGGGCACTTGTGTTTACAAGGATCGTGCCGCCGAGCCGGACAATGTCTGCCGCAAGCGCCTCACACAACAATTTGCCGTCGAGCCAGCAAATGTCAGGCAGATAGGCGCCGGCTACCACGTCTGTTGAAAGGTGAGGTTCCAGGGTCAGGAGTTCATGATGTTGCAGCCATTCGACGTTCCATCCCTCGTCGAGCCGCTGACGCGCATCTGTCCGGGCTTTGTCTGCCGTGTCCGCATAAGCGATACGGATCTGTCCACCGCAGCGGTAATCGAAGGCAATGCCTGATGCGGCCTGTAGGTCGGTTGCGAAGTCGGGCCATTCCCGGATGGCTGCCCATTCCAGGGCGCGCAGGTGTCCGGACCCGAGGCGTGGTTCGAGATAGGACGACGCGACCCCACTTGCACCCGAACCGATTCCGTTACTGTCGATTATTGTTGTCGCGACACCGTGCTTGATCAGTTGCCGTCCCAGCGACAGCCCGGCAATGCCAGCGCCTACGATCACGATCACGGTTCAAGCCTCACTCCGGCGTTCACGTTAAACACGTGCAGTAACATATTGAATTTAAGCGATAATACAAAACGCTCTAAACCGGTGGTTCAGCCGCCGGTAACGGACATATGCCTTGAGACAGCGGGTGATTTTCCCTTCCGGTCAATCACAAAATCATGGCCTTTTGGCTTGCGCCCGATCGCTTCGTCGATAGCCTCGTTAAGCAGGTCATTACCTTCGCTGGCACGCAAGGGCGCTCTGAGATCGGCGGCATCGTCCTGACCCAGACACATGTAGAGCGTGCCCGTGCACGTGACCCTGACACGGTTGCACGACTCGCAGAAGTTATGCGTCAGGGGCGTGATGAAGCCCAGGCGGCCACCGGTTTCGGCTACTGTGACATAGCGGGCAGGGCCGCCGGTCTTGTAGGGGATTTCGTTCAACGTCCAGCTCTCGGAAAGGTTTGCCCGCACCTGGGAGAGTGGCAGGTACTGGTCTATCCGGTCGCCGTCGATTTCGCCCAGCGGCATGGTCTCGATAAGCGTCATATCGAGGCCACGGCCATGGGCCCAGGAGATCATGTCCGGTAACTCACCTTCGTTGACACCCTTGAGGGCGACCGTGTTGATCTTGACCTCAAGGCCGGCTTTCTGGGCCGCATCCAGGCCATCCATCACCTTGCCGAATTCGCCCCACCGCGTAATTGCCTTGAACTTTGCGGCATCGATCGTATCGAGCGAAACATTGATCCGTCTGACACCAGCCGCATAGAGATCGTCGGAAAACTTGACCAGTTGACTGCCATTCGTGGTCACGGTCAGTTCTTCAAGAGCACCGCTTTCCAGGTGCCGGCCGAGACTGCCGAACAGGCTCAGGATGTTCTTGCGCACCAGCGGCTCACCACCCGTCAGGCGTATCTTGCGAACGCCTTTTGAGACAAAAGCCGAACAGAGCCGGTCGAGTTCTACCAGGGTGAGAAGGTCCTTGCGCGGCAGGAACGTCATATTCTCTGACATGCAGTAGACACAGCGAAAATCGCAACGGTCTGTCACGGACACCCGAAGATAGCTCACATGACGTCCGAACGGGTCGATCATCTGCGATTGAGCCATGGGGTCGAGTTGAGATGTGAACCCGGAATCCGAATTCACCGGCTGATCTTGTTCCTGCGACACCCGGATCTCCCTGTGTCTAGAATATTTGGTGACATGCGCGTCTCAGACAAAGGGTGTCCATCGCACAAACAAACATAAAATGGCCCGGAACGGACGGCATTGCCACGCGGTTAGCCTTATCATAGACGGAATTTGCGCTGGTGACACTGAAATTGAAGGGTTCCCATATGATGAAAAGCGAACCCTTGCCGAACCATTGCAGTTGCCAGAGGGCGGTCTGCAGCGCTATTCTCTGAGTCGGTTTAATCAAGCGCCGCAAAACAAGTGCATACCGGGTGGCACAAGTCCGGATGCTGAGGAACGCAAAACTACCTCATTGGCTCAAATAGTGTTTTTGATCCAATGGTTTAGTGCTTCAGTTGAACGTGGTGTTGAAGCAAGGACGGGAGGGTACGTCGCCGGTATGAATTTATCCGGGACAGTACAGTCTTACAAATTGACGGAAGAAGACGCGCTTCGAGCGCATATGTATCGACTTCTGGCACATTTTCTTGGGCGTCCACCCGAGGTGTCCGAGCTTGAGACTGCCGCCAGGATGACAGGCGACGATACCGAGCTTGGGCAGGCCATCCAGGCGTTTGCCCACATTGCCGGGCGCACCTCCCACGCGGTTGCGGTTCAGGAATACCATGATCTTTTCATCGGCGTAGGCCGCGGCGAACTTCTGCCGTACGGTTCCTATTATCTCACCGGATTTCTTCATGAAAAGCCGCTGGCCCGGCTGCGCAACGACATGGAGCGTCTCAGTATCGAGCGCCGTGAGACGGTGAAGGAACCCGAGGATCACATCGCGGCTCTGTTCGAAATGATGGGTGGCCTGATCGCCGGTGACTTTGGCGAACCCGCCGAACTATCTGAGCAGAGAGCGTTTTTCGAAGCCCATGTGGGATCCTGGGCATCGCATTTCTTCAAGGATCTGGAGGCCGCCAAGAACTCGGTTCTTTATGTTCCTGTCGGATCGATCGGTCGGATTTTCATGAGCATTGAGGAGATGGCTTTTACGATGGAGTGAGACTGTGGGAACGCTTTTGTCGGAAAGTTCCCGCGTAATCAGAAGAGTGTCGGCATTTGAGGCTTCCGGAAATCTGGAGCCGGCAAATGTGCAAAGGCATCAAAGAGGCAGAAATGCTGAATGTATTGAGTGATTTGTGCGGATTAACAAATTGAAAGGAGGAGGAAATGTCTGATCAGAACGAAAAGACGACGGCCGATCGCCGAAGTTTCCTGAAGCTTGCCGGTATCGGCACGCTGACAGGAGGAGCGGCAATGGCAATTGGCGCGCCTGCGCAAGCGGCAGTGGACCTGCCCGAGGACGGTTCGTCCTATCGCGAAAGCGAGCATGTAAAAACCTATTACAAACTGGCGCGCTTCTGAGGAAGCGGGTTTGAGGCATAGGTAAACCGGGCCGATCTTCGGCTGAAAAAACGATTTGAGGAGACGGATATGCTTAGGAAGAAGACTGGCGGGGTTGCGAATGGCCCCCGGCTGTCATCGGCCCTAACAGAGTTGACCGGCGGAACCATGGACAGACGCACATTCCTGCGTCGTTCGGGTCTAGCTGTCGGTGGACTGACGGCCGCGACCGCCTTAAGCGGAGCAATGGTCCAGAAGGCTGAGGCCGCTGGAACCGGTAACGGGAAGATTGAGATCAAGAAATCGGTGTGTACGCACTGTTCGGTCGGCTGCACGGTCCTGGCGGAAGTCAGTGGCGGTGTCTGGGTCGGTCAGGAACCTGGTTTCGACAGCCCGTTCAATCTCGGTGCCCATTGTGCCAAGGGCGCGTCCGTGCGCGAACACGCGCACGGCGAGCGCAGGCTGAAATATCCAACCAAACTGGTTGACGGCAAGTGGCAGCGGATCACTTGGGACGAAGCCATCAACGAAGTCGGCGACAAGATGCTCCAGATCCGTGAGCAGTCCGGTCCCGATTCGGTTTACTGGCTGGGGTCCGCCAAGCATTCCAACGAACAGGCCTATCTGTTCCGGAAGCTTTACGCGTTCTGGGGTTCCAATAACGGTGACCACCAGGCCCGTATCTGTCACTCGACCACGGTTGCAGGTGTTGCGAACACCTGGGGCTACGGTGCGATGACCAATTCCTACAACGACATTCACAACTCCCGTGCGATTTTTGTGATCGGCGGCAACCCGGCGGAAGCCCACCCGGTTTCCCTGCTTCACCTGATGAAGGCGAAAGAGCAGAACAATGCCGAGCTGATTGTCTGTGATCCTCGTTTCACACGCACCGCAGCGCACGCGACCGAATATGTCCGGATGCGCCCGGGAACGGATGTGGCCCTGATCTGGGGTCTCCTCTGGCACATATTCGAGAACGGCTGGGAGGATGAAGAGTTTATCCGTCAGCGTGTCTGGGGAATGGACCAAATCAAGACGGAAGTCGCCAAGTGGAATCCCGATGAGGTTCTGAGCGTCACCGGTGTTCCTGGATCTCAACTTCGCCGTGTTGCCCGTAAAATGGCAACCAACAAACCGGGCACCGTGATCTGGTGCATGGGCGGTACCCAGCACACCAACGGCAACAACAACACCCGCGCCTACTGCATTCTGCAGCTCGCTCTAGGCAACATGGGAACGTCGGGTGGCGGTACCAACATCTTCCGTGGACACGACAACGTTCAGGGCGCAACCGATTTCTGCGTGCTGTCACACTCGCTGCCCGGTTACTATGGCCTGAAGAAGGGGTCGTGGAAGCATTGGGCACGGGTTTGGGACGTTGAGTACGATTATCTGCTCGGTCATTTTGAATCCGAGAAGATGATGCAGTCCAAGGGCATCCCGGTATCGCGCTGGATCGATGGCGTCCTCGAAGACAAGGACAAGATCGACCAAACCGACAACCTGCGCGCCATGGTCTTCTGGGGCCATGCACCGAACTCGCAGACTCGATTGCCGGAAATGCAGAAGGCCATGAACAAGCTCGATCTCATGGTCGTGATCGATCCGTATCCGACCATGTCGGCTGTCATGCACGATAAGAAGGATGGCGTGTACCTGCTGCCGGCCTCGACTCAGTTCGAGACCTACGGTTCGGTGACCGCTTCCAACCGGTCTTTGCAATGGCGTGAAAAGGTTGTCGACCCGCTGTTTGAGTCGCTTCCCGATCACACGATTATCTACAAGTTCGCCAAGAAGCTCGGCTTTGCCGACGAGATGTTCAAGCACATCAAGGTCGAGAATGACGAGCCCCTCGTGGAGGATGTGACCCTTGAGTTCAACAAGGGCATGTGGACGATCGGCTATACCGGCCAGTCGCCTGACCGCCTCAAGGCACACATGGCAAACCAGCACACTTTCGACAGGACCACGTTGCGCGCCAACGGCGGCCCGGTTGACGGTGAATACTATGGCCTGCCGTGGCCTTGCTGGGGCACTGCCGACATGAAACATACCGGCACACCCAACCTCTACGACACGTCAAAACCTGTCGCAGAAGGGGGCTTGTGTTTCCGGGCACGTTTCGGAGTCGAGCGCGAAGGCGACAACCTTCTGGCTGAAGGCTCCTACCCGGTGGGTTCGGAAATCAAGGATGGTTATCCGGAATTCACCATGGCCATGCTCAAGAAGCTTGGCTGGGATGGTGATCTCACGGCGGACGAGAAGGCGGCGGTTGAAAAAGTCGCCGGCGACAAGACCAACTGGAAGACCGACCTTTCGGGCGGTATCCAGCGGGTTGCGATCAAGCATGGTTGTGCACCGTTCGGTAACGCGAAGGCACGGGCCGTGGTCTGGACATTCCCGGATCCTGTACCGCTCCATCGTGAGCCGCTTTACACCAACCGGCGTGATCTCCTGCCCAAGTACGCTACCTATGAAGATCGCAAGATGTATCGTCTTCCGACCTTCTTTGCATCGATTCAGGAAAAGGATTTCTCCCAGGAGTATCCGATGATCCTGACATCGGGGCGTCTGGTGGAATACGAAGGTGGCGGTGACGAGTCCCGTTCCAACCCATGGCTCGCTGAACTCCAGCAGAACATGTTCGTGGAGATCAACACCACTGATGCAAACAATATCGGCATCAGGGATGGAGAGATGGTTTGGGTCGAAGGCCCCGAGAAAGGCAGGGTCAAGGTTATGTCCCTTGTCACGGAAAGGGTCGGAAGAGGTGTTGCCTTCATGCCGTTCCACTTTGGTGGACACATGCAGGGCAAGGATTTGCGTGATCGTTATCCTGACGGAGCCGATCCATATGTGTTGGGCGAGGCATCAAACACCGCTCAGACATACGGCTACGACTCGGTGACCCTCATGCAGGAATCCAAGGTCACCCTCTGTAAGATATCGAAGGCATAAGGAGTAGACGCTATGGCACGGATGAAATTCCTTTGTGATGCTGAGCGCTGCATCGAGTGCAATGCATGTGTTACGGCATGTAAGAACGAACATGAGGTTCCCTGGGGCGTAAACCGCAGGCGGGTCGTCACGATCAGTGACGGCAAGCCGGGTGAACGGTCCATCTCGGTGGCCTGCATGCATTGTTCTGACGCGCCTTGTATGGCCGTATGTCCTGTGGACTGCTTCTACCAGACCGATGAAGGTGTGGTGCTGCATTCCAAGGATCTCTGTATCGGTTGTGGTTATTGCTTCTACGCGTGCCCGTTCGGTGCGCCGCAATACCCGCAGGTCGGCAATTTCGGCTCCCGCGGCAAGATGGACAAATGTACGTTCTGCGCCGGTGGTCCGGAAGAGGCTCACTCCGATGACGAGTTCAAGAAATACGGTCGCAACCGTCTTGGTGAAGGCAAACTCCCGCTCTGCGCGGAAATGTGCTCGACCAAGGCACTGCTTGCCGGTGATGGCGACATTGTCTCGCAAATCTACCGTGAGCGTGTTGTTTCCCGCGGCTTCGGGTCTGGTGCCTGGGGCTGGGGACGCGCGTATCCCGGCGGCGGCTCGTAAGGGTCCGACATTAGTTCGGGAGGCGGCGTCAGCCGCCTCCCGTAACCATCAGGATCCAGTCGCTGTATCGATATCGCGGTCCACGGGGTCCGTGGCGCCTGTGCGAATGCTGTGTGGCGCTGAGGCGTGAAGCAGCGGCAGACGCTATACCATGTAATTTTGCATTTAGATTTTGGGTTCCATGTCATCAAAGTCATCAACCGCACTGAAACTTGCATTTGGGGTGTGTGGACTGTTGGTCGCGCTCACGGGGTGCCGCGAGGCAGAACTTGGTAGACCGTTGCACTACGAAAAGGGCGTCTATCAGGGTGTCGAAGACGAGAAACTCAACCAGGAAGATCGCAACAGATTGAATCAACGCGGTCTGAAACAGCAATACATCTAGTTCTGAGGGGACAGGTCGCATGAATACCGGCCAGGAATCGCATGTGAAACGCCTTGTCATGATGCTCATGACGGTCGTTCTGATCGGCATCGGCACCATGTTGCAGGCATCCGAGCCGGCATTGGCCCAGCAGGGGGCAGTCCAGGGAGCGGTTCCGGGAAATTCCCTTGGCAATTCCTCCGATACGGAATTCTGGCGTGCGGTGCGCAACGGCGCGCAGGGCAAAGTGTCAATTCCAAATCAGCAGGCCGCCGTTCTAATTCAATCCGAGGGCGACAATTGGCGGGCCTTCCGAAACGGACCGCTGTCCACCTATGGCGTGTGGGGATTTGCCGGGATAGGCATTCTGCTTGCGCTTTTCTTCTTGATAAGAGGCCGTATCCGTATCGAGGCCGGACGAAGTGGCGAAACCGTCACACGATTTGGCGGTGTCGAACGCTTTGGACACTGGCTTCTGGCTGTCTCGTTCATCATTTTGGGCCTGAGTGGCCTGAACATGCTGTACGGCCGTTATGTGCTGATCCCGGTGATGGGACCGGAAGTCTTTGCCAGCATCACGTTCTGGGGCAAATGGCTTCATAACTACGTGGCCTTCGCATTCATGGTCGGCCTGGCCCTGATCTTCCTGATGTGGCTCAAGGATA
>JAJFHC010000066.1 GCA_021775835.1 Hyphomicrobiales bacterium
TGTATGCCGTCGCGATCATGCTCTTTTCCTCAACCGGCAGCGCCCATGCCTATCTGGATCCGGGCACTGGCAGCATTCTCCTGCAGGGCGTAATCGGTGCGATTGCCGGCGGTCTGTTTATCGCCAGAATGTACTGGACAAAGTTCAAGGCGGTACTTGGACTTTCACCCGCATTGCCAAGCGGCAACGAGCACGGCGCGGAAGATTCCAAGTGAGTGAAGCTCTCGCTGACCAGGGGTCATTTCGCGATCCGAGCGGCAGAATATTCAGGGCCGGAAACGAGATTTTCCGGACAGTTTCCGAACACGCCAGGGATGATTACGAGTTTGTCAAAGCCGTGGGGCTCATAGACAAACTGGTTTCGTCGAACCGTATGGTCGGGACCGAGGAGGTCGATCACACGGTCCTCAAAAGCGCCGGTGTCGACACCTACAAGGTCCTGCGCCATGGCCGTATTCCCTTCGTCTCCTATCCTTATGAATGGTCGTTTTCGCTGCTCAAACAGGCAGCGCTTCTGCATCTCGACATCCAGCTGGCCGCATTGTCTTCGGGAGTGTCGCTGTCGGATGCGAGCGCCTACAATGTTCAGTTCGAAGGACCCGACGCGGTGTTTATCGACGCCCTTGCATTTCGCCGCTATCGTGAAGGCGAATTGTGGTTGGGCCACAAGCAGTTTTGTGAGCAATTCCTGAATCCGTTGCTGATGCATGCCCTGTTCGGTATCGCGCCCAACGGCTGGTACCGTGGCAATCTTGAGGGCATCGAAACAGATAAACTGGCCCGCCTCATTCCTTGGTGGCGAAATTTTTCATTCAATATTCTGACCCATGTGACCTTGCAGGCGCGCTTGCAGCGTTATGCGGTGTCTGCCGGCGAACGCGCCATGAGCAAAGCGCAGGGAAAGGGACTATCGAAAAACGCTTATATCCAGATGCTGCTGCAGTTGCAAAACTGGATTTCCAAGCTCGAACCCAAGGATACAAACGCGACGGTCTGGCAGGACTATGAACAGACCCATACTTATGCCCATGACGAACAACAGGCCAAAAGCCGGTTCGTCGCTGAATTCTGCGCAAAGACCAAACCGGACATGATGTTTGATTTTGGCTGTAACTCCGGAGAATACTCGGAGGTCGCGCTGGCATCCGGAGCCCGGCGCGTCGTCGGTTTTGATTTTGATCAGGGCGCGCTAGAACGCGCGTACGCCCGCGCAAAGGCCAAGAACCTCAATCTGTTGCCGCTGTTTCTCGACGCTGCAAACCCCAGTCCAGGTCAAGGGTGGAACGGTGTCGAGCGCAAGTCTCTCTCCGGCCGAGACAAGGCGGACGCTTTGATCGCCCTGGCCTTCGAGCACCACCTTACGATCGGTCGCAACGTGCCGATTGACCAGGTGATCGATTGGATCACATCGTTTGCGCCGACCGGCATCATCGAATTCGTTCAGAAAAGCGACCCGACGGTTCAGCAACTGTTGATGCTGCGCGAAGACATCTTCCATGACTACGACGAAGATACATTCGCACGCATTCTTGCGTCCAAAGCCCGAATCGTCAAAAAACAGATAGTCGCATCGACGGGTCGAACGCTTTACTGGTTCGATCGGTCATGACGATCAGTGCGCAGGGGGATGAGGCGCGGCTGACAAACGCTGTACGCACCTCGATCCCCTCTGGCCGCATACGCCTTCTTTTCAGCCTGCCTCTCTACGCCTATTTGCTGCCACTGGCGCCATTCCTTCTGGTGTACGCCAGCAACGTGCATCGAATTGCGCCGGCGATGTTTTTCATAGCCACTGGAACTGCCGTTGTCGGTTATTGTGCACTGAGTGTGGTGTTCAGGGTTATCTCCAGACGACCGGACATAACGGATCCGCTTGTAGCCTGCCTGTTCATCGGCGCTTTCCTGGGCGCTCATTTTGCTGGCGCATATCAATCGGTATGGATGGTATTTTGGTTGGCCGTTGCCGCGGTAGCATGGTCCTTTCAGTCCATCCGTTCGCCTCTGCAGACTTTCATGAACATCTCCGCCGCCGTAATCGTCATTTCCGGAATCGTGTCCGCTGCAAAGGGACCGATCTTCTGGAATCGCGGGGGGCTATCGCATACGGTCGAGCAGGGTTTTCCGGAAATCCCTGTGGCCGCCGCTCAGGCCACCACAAAGCGGGACATCTATTACATCGTTCTTGACCGCTATGCGCGGGCCGATCAGTTGAAGGAAGTTTATGGCTTTGATAACTCGGAATTTCTGGACGCCCTGAGGACACTTGGCTTTTCCATCGCGGACAATTCCTACTCCAATTATCAGCGCACCGCTCATTCCCTGTCGTCATCACTTAACATGGACTATCTTCGCGGCAGCGAGCACACCGACGAAAAAGCGACATCCGACTGGGTGCCCATTTACCGGCGAATTGTCGACTCCAGGCTAGGCAACGTCCTGACACGCCTGGGTTTCGAGTTTCACTTGTTCGGGTCCTGGTGGGAGCCCACCAGGCGTAATCCCCATGCCGATCGAGAGGTCAACTATCGGGCATGGCCGGAATTGGCCCGGGTCGTGTTCGAAAACTCGATCGGCGGCCAACTTGCAGCCCGGCTCCGGTTGCACGGTCTCAATCCAAGACAACTGCAATGTCGGCGCGCAAAGATGAAGTTCGCCGCTCTTGCGGATATCGCCGCACATCATGATCCCGACGCGCCAAAATTTGTCTTCGCACATTTCCTGGTACCTCATCCGCCTTTTGTCATCGACGGTGAGGGAAACTGCCTGAGTGTCGAAACGGTGGAAAGTCGCAGCCGCGAGAAAAACTACGTCGAACAGGTCAAATATGCCAACAGCCAGGTACTGGGATTTATCGAGCGCATCAGGCAATCCGGTGGGCCGGAGCCGGTCGTCATACTGCAGGCCGACGAGGGGCCGTGGCCGAAGCGGCTTGTCCTTGATGAAATCCACAAGCTCGGCGCCGATGTCCAGTATGTCGATTGGCTGCAAACGACACCTGCCGAGTTGCGCGAGAAGATGGCGATTCTCAACGCTCTGTATCTGCCCGGCCTGGAACATTCGCAGATCTCGGCCGATACAACGCCGGTGAACAGTTTCCGGCTGGTCCTGAGAGAATATTTCGGCATTGACCTCCCGGCCCTTCCGGACAGGTCATACGTTTTTCCGAACAAGAGGAACATCTATCAGTTTCATGACGTCACATTGAAACTGCAGCAGCGATAGAACAGGCAATTACGGATTGATCCTCTCTCAAGGAATTAGGCCATCCTACTGTTGAGTAGATGGAGTTGTTGAAGCACTTCTCGCATTAGGCCCATTCGGGTTTTCGTTTCGCCAGGAAAGCAGATACCCCCTCTTGGAAGTTCGCATGATCTGCAAGCGCTTCCGCTTGCCTTTTCTCGACCTCCAAGCCGTCGTCAAAAGACATCGCCCCGCCATCGACAAGACAGCGCCTTATGGCAGCCAATGCGTTGGCAGGTTTGCGTGCCAGCATCTCGCCATAGTTTTGCACTTCGCTTTCAAGTCGGTCCGGTGGAGTGACAAAATCAACCAGCCCGATATCCATCGCGCTCGCAGCGTCCAATATCTCACCGCCGTAGAGTATTTGAAAGGCCTGACTTCTCCCCACCAATCGCACCAGACCTTGCGTCCCGGCGACAGGAGGGATGAAAGCGATATTGACCTCGGGTTGTCCAAGCCGGGCATTGCTGGCGGCAAATCGCAGATCCGCGTGCAAAGTCATTTCAAGGCCGCCGCCAACCGCAACCCCGTTGATCGCCGCGAGAACAGGTTTACGCGAGGACCGAATGATTGTTGCTAGTCTATGAGTTTCGCGGACCCAATCCTTCATACGGTTTCCATCCACGTCCTTAAACGCGGCCAAATCGGCACCGGTACTGAAGTACTCATCAATTGCGCTCGCAAGGACGATGACTTTGATCTCTGATCGGCTCAGCAGTTCTTCAAAGGCCGGCGCCAGTTCATACAGCATCTCCCAGTCCACCGCATTTCGGGGCGTCCTGCTAAATCGGTACCAGCCGACCGGACCGCACAGGTCCAAAACAATATGCTTGAAAGCCATTAGTCTTCTCCTTCGGAGCTGCCAGTCTGCCTAACTGATATTGCCTGAGCAAGCAGAACAGAGTCCCGCAGCGCGGTCTGGTGCCATGTACAATGTGAAGACTTGGACATTCACAGGAACTGCTACGCTGGTTCGCCTTCATGAGTGCATATCTTGGACCCTGGACCGGAAGAACGTCGGGCCAAAGACGAGCACAAAACCTGCGAACGCGATGAACCATGCCAATGCCGAAACATCGAGCAACAGGTCCACCGCCTGATCACTCAACGCCGCCCAGATGCGGGCCGTTGCCGACACGACAACACCGCCGAATATTACATTTGTCGCAATCCCCGCTGTAACCGGTCGCCCGGTATGGCCGAGTGTTGCGCGGATCATGACCGACAGTGTCATGGCCCCAGCCGCCCCTGCCCCCAATGCGTGAACGCCGGTTGCTTGCGGCACCACCGACGGCCAGAATTGCGCTGAAGCAAGGAATGCCAATCCCACGGGTATGAAGAGATAACTGATATGAAGAACCGCGATCAGCGGGTTGGCTAGCGTCCTGTCGCCGGCCCATCGGGAAAGTCTCAGGATCTGAAGAACTGCAGCGATAGCCATCCCAGGTCCGACAAAGGGACTCTCTGGCGACACAATCCAGATCAGGAACGCACCAACAGTCGTCACGATCGAAACCACGTCGAAACCGTTGAACGATGCCGGGAGACGGCCGGGATTCTCGCGCGCCAACCAGTTGCGCGTAAAGCTCGGTATGATCCGGCCGCCGATCAGCATGATCAGCGTGATAACCGCCGCCAGCGCCACTCTGCGACTTATATCGCTGACGCCGGAAAAATGTGCCTCAAGATGAAACCCTGCATTCGCTGCCACCAACACACCAATCGGCAGCAGAACTTTCAAGTTTCGCCAGTTCTTTCCGGCCGCAATCTCACGTCCGATGACAAGGGAGATCATGGCCAGGAAGGCGACATCGACAACCATGGCCACGGCCCAGCCTACATGCGCGGAAAACGCCACCGCCAGGCGGCCTGACAACCACAAAGCCAGGAGAAACATCAACGGCCTTCCCTGGATCGGCATGCGTGAGGTCCAGTTCGGTACCGCCGTAAACAGGAATCCCGTCACGACGGCAGAGAGGTAACCGAAGAAAAGCTCATGGATATGCCAATCCACTGGCGCAAACGCTGTCGCAACCTGAATGGCTCCATGGAAAACGGGCAGCCACGCGGCCATGGTCAAGGCTGCATAGAACGCTCCAAAAAGGAAGAACGGCCGAAACCCGGCACTGAATAAAGCCGGGCCGTGATATTGGCGATGCCGAGGGACAGACATGTTTGCCTCTTCAACGCGAAACGGACGAGCTTCTTGAGACCGGTCCGCTGGTTGTAATTTGTATTGCGAAGATTTTATTGCGCTGCATCATATGCTGCAAAGATCGCATTGAACCTTTTCTTCGCCTTTCCCCTCTGCTTCACCGCCTTTGCGGCATCGACATTCGCGGGGTTACCGACCGAGATGAGGGCAATCATGCCAAGACCGTAGTGCGGCGTACATTTCACACCGTAAATGCCTTCCTTCTCGACAGTCAGGACGTACACCTTGTTGAACTTGCTTTTGAACTTTTCAACGCCGTCGGGCAGCATCCCCTTGATGGATTCCACGTTATGTCCTTTGTCGGTAGGCAGAAACTTGATCTGGTCACCGGGTGCCGCCACGATCAGGTCCGGCACGAAGACCATTCCTCCTTTTTCCCCCTTGTTGAGCATTTTGACTTCAATTTCCGCCGCGTTGGCCATTCCGGATAGGAGCCCGAACGCCATTAAAGTTGCTATCAACAGCGCCTTGCGCATAGTGTTTCCTTTCGAGGTCAATTGTCTCCCAATGTTCGAGAGATATCATCGGGCCAGAGCAGTCGGTTTGCGCTGCAACAAACTGAGCAAAGGTTTTGACAGACGTGCTGGACGCCTCTCTCTTTACCAACCTGCCGCCATTCGCAGGAATTGGACGTGACGACCTGACCGCTTTGATTGCACGCGCCAAGTCGACACGATTTGAAAAAGGCACGCAGATATTCTCGGAAGGCGAGAAAGCCCATTCTTTCTTCCTGCTCCTTGACGGACATATTCGCGTCGTCCGGATCACACCGGAAGGCGAGCAGGTCATTGCACGATACATTTCGGCCGGTGAGTTGTTCGGCATTGCCCAGGCCCTCGGGCGCGACACCTATCCAGCCAACGCCTTAGCTGCCGTCGACTGTGTCGCCCTTTGCTGGCCGGGTGGCATCTGGCAGGAAACAACCCAACGCTTTCCCACATTTGCGACCAACACCTACAAGACCGTCGGCGCCCGCCTGCAAGACGCTCAGGATAGGATCGTCGAAATGGCAACGGAGCGTGTTGAGCAACGCGTGGCGAACGCAATCCTTAAGTTGGCAAATCAGACCGGCGTAAAGACTGAGGACGGAATCCTGATCGACTTTCCAATTTCAAGGCAGGACATCTCCGAGATGACCGGCACCACATTGCATACCGTGTCACGGTTCCTAAGCGCGTGGGAACAAGATGGTCTGGTTAAGAGCGGACGGCAGAAAATCACCGTAACTCAGGGGCATCAGCTCTTGTTGATTGCAAACGGAGACAGACCCTAGACCGTATCTGGTCCTTATTGAATCATTTGACCGGAATTTCGCGTCTGCTGGCAAGGCGCGGTTTGCGCTGTGGTCTGGTTGACCACAAGCAGACCGCAACGCTGTCCAGCGGTCGCGAAATTCAGGCCTTCGGTGGGCCAAATCAGCCCATCGCCGGCGTTGCGAAGCTTGTCCGATGTCCCACATCGCACGGCGCTTCGCGCCTTGGCGAGTGAGCTGATTTGACTCCATCAAATGTTTCAATAAGGACCAGACACGGTCTAGCCGGCCACGATGGAACGACATAATTCACAGACAAGCATCTCCTCGTCCACGCCATGTTCCAGAGACACATCCGCGATGGTGTGAAACGACGCCAGCAGACAACCGATACATTGCAGGTTGTTGCGCATCAGAACCGGAATTGTCTGAGGCCACCTGCGCATAATCTCGCCTATTGGCAAATCCGGGTCGATATCCGGTTCTTGATCCATCGCAAACTCCAATTGTTCTTCAGGAGCTTAGGGTAAGACACATCCACGAACCTTGCGATGACGCAACCAAGTTTCAAAGATCCGCGCAGTCGTCCGGATATCAAAGACGAGTTTGTAGACCGTGGGGCCGTGTCCACAACATAAACACCCTGCCAAAAGACGTTGGAGTGCAGCCGCAATCGTGGCAGTCTCGAACGGTCAAAAGCTCTTGCCGGGGCGTAGTATTCACGGAGACCAAGACAATGTGGCTTTCACCTGACCAGGCGGAAGCATTCGCCCAGGACGGCTGTCTTACCGTCGGCGATGCCGTTACTCAAAACCAGCTCGATGGCATGCGGTCAGCATTCAGCGGCTGGGTCGATGAAAGCCGCCGACACGATGCTCCATTCGGAGAAATGCTGGACGGACGACCGAGATTTGATATTGAGCCGGGTCATTCGAGAGATCATCCAGGCTTGCGCCGCGTGGCCTCACCGACTGAACTGGACGACATCTTTCTCGACGTTCTGACATCAAGCCCCATGACGCAGATGGTCGCCGATCTGATCGGTCCGAACCTGCGGTTTCACCACTCCAAGATCAACTCCAAACTGCCGGGCACGGCAACGACGGTAAAATGGCATCAGGACTTCACTTTCGACCCGCATTCCAATGACGACCTCATCACCTGCCTGGTTTTTCTCGACGACGTAACACCGGAGAACGGGCCCTTGCGCACGGTCTCAGGGTCGCACAAGGGGCCGTTGCACTCCCTGTGGCACGGCGGCTGTTTTACCGGTGCGGTCACAGACGATGTTGCGGAGGATTATGAAAGCCGCGCTGTGTCGCAAACAGGTTCGGCTGGATCGGTCTGCCTCATGCATTCACGGCTCGCCCACGCGTCAAGCGCCAACCTCTCAAAACATCCCCGCACGTTGTTCATTGCAGCAATTGCAGCGGCAGATGCCGTCCCACTCGCGGCAAACGCTGTTCCAAGCCGTCACGCCGGCATGATAATCTCAGGTCGTGAACCTGGCCGAATTCGATCCACAGCTTTTGATCTGGATATTCCTGAAGTGCCGAAAGGCGCCTCTTTCTTCAATCAGCAGGCTGGGATATAGAGACACGGGTTTCATTGGCTGGAAGTCCATTCGACAGCGACGCGCCATGAGCGAATGCAGGTATTATCGTTAGGGTCCGGTTCCTGAATCTTATATGATGCCGCAGCAAAACGGGAAAACGAAACAAATGATCAAGAAAATTCTGGTGCCGGTCGACGGCTCACCTCATTCCGTAAAGGCCGTTGAACTGGCAAGCGACCTGGCCTCAAAGTATGATGCGGAAATCATTCTGCTGCATGTGCTGTTGCGCGGCCACATGCCGGATGGTCTCAAGAAAGCCCTTGAAGTAGAAGTCGGCAAGCGTACGTCCGGCGCCGGCAACCTGGTGAATATGCCCCAAGAGATCATGGCCCGAGTTGGCAACAAGAAAGATACTCAACTTTCGATTGAAGAGCTTGATTATATTGGAAAATACGTACTTTCAAGCGTTGCCAACATCTGCCACCACAAAGGCGTCACCAAAGTCGAACGCCGTGTCGAGGAAGGCAACCCCGCGAAAGTCATCATGAAGGCGGCCGACGACGGAAATGTCGACATGATTGTCATGGGCAACCGGGGTTTGAGTGATCTGCAGGGTATCCTTGTAGGCTCGGTTTCCCATAAGGTGTCTCATCTGGCGAAATGCACCTGCGTCACGGTACGCTGACGCTTCACAACTTGACCCTGGCAAAAGTCCAGCCGGGCGCCGGGCAATCGGTTGGGAATTCGTCACGACAAATTGCGATTGTCAAAAGCCGGCGGTTGATAGAATTACAGCATGGAACTCCCTCTGCCGGCCCACAAACTTGTCAGCGCACAGGAAATGCACAGCGTTATCGCCCGTATCCTGCAGTTGCGCCGGTCACACGCCTATCAAAGCCAGTACGACGTGACGGTCTGTGTCCGGTCCGTGGATGCTGCGGAAGACGTCATCGAAGGCATACCGGTTGAAGGGACGGCTCGCGAATATGGGCTCGCCGTTGATGCCGCCCTGGGCGATCTACGGGAAAATTATTTCGACAGTGACGGAGAGTATACATCGAAGGGACTTGTCGGTGACATTGGCGGTGACGTTTATCAGCTCCTCCAGGCACAAGAGTCTCCTGATATCATCGACGTGAGTCGCGACGAGGCCCATGCCTGCCTTCTCCAGGAAATGAGGCAAATCGCCAAGATATTTCCCAGACCGTTTGAAGGCGCCCTCGAAGCCACCATGAAAACCGAGGTCAATGGTGCCGGTGGCGTTGAGTATTTTATTACTATGTCTTTCGAACAATTGCCGGACGGCGCGATCGTCATGTCCGGCGGTCTTTATACCGATGATGCTTATCAATATCCGGTCTTGCAGGAACGACTGGCACTGGAAGAAGACAACAACGATTGAACCAGGAGCCACTTGGCCCTGCCTGCATCAACAGGCAACGCCGTACAGGACCACGTCGATCTGTCCTCAGGAACCCTTTTCATAAACGATGAAGGGCGTACGCTTCGCCACCTGGTCGTAAAGCATGCGGCCTTTGTAGTTGAATTCCTGTGTCATCCAATAGATGGCCGGCGCTCCGCCCTTTTTCGCTTCCGTGTGAACCGCTTCAATCAGGGCACGGCCCACGCCCTTACCGCGGGTTGCGGGATCGACGAACAGGTCCATGAGATAACAGGTGTCTTCTACGATCCACAGGGAACGATGGAAGAGATAGTGCGTAAGCCCAACCGGCGTGCCGTCGATCTCAGCAATCAGCCCGTGAAATTCACTGCGTTCTCCAGACAGCAGACGTTCAAAGGCTGTCTTGTAGACCTCCTCGCTGACCGTCGTTTCGTAGAAGTCGAGATAGGCCGTCCACAGACGGCGCCACTCTGTCTCATCATCCGACGTGAGGGATCGAATCGAAAGTTCTTGCACTGGTTCAGTCTCCCTTATCTCTGATTTGTCTGGCTGCGGGATTGGTCGTCCCAAGAGGATAAACCCATCAATTCAAACCAAACATCCCTATCGCCCTTTGGGCTTGTGGTCAGGTGATACGTACGAGATGACCACAACCAGCACTTGTCATAGTCTTCCGAGAAATTCTGAAACCGCATCGCTGAAGGCATCGTTGCGGTCTCCCGCCACCATGTGACCGGCTTCCGACACATCGACATATTCGGCATGGGGCACCATCGTCATGAATTCCCGTACGTGGTGTTCGCTGACCAATTCACTCTGGCGTCCTCGCACGAGCAGAACCGGCAGGGTCAATGCTTTGGCGGCCTCTATCCGACGCTCTTCCACGCCGCCGTTTTCTTCCTGAATCCGGAAGCGATCCCTGAGGAAATTTGGATCCCAGTGCCAGCGGTAACGGCCGTCCTCCCCCAACCTGAGGTTCTTTTTAAGTCCCTTCAGATCCTTTGGTCTGCGACGGTTGGGCAGATATTCGCCGATCACATCGGCGGCGTCATCCAGCGTCGCAAACCCGTCTTCCATGTGTTGCGACATGAAACCAAGTATTTTCTCGACCCCGCTTTGATCGACCGTGGGTGTGATGTCGACCAGGACAAGAGCGCCGAAAATGCGCCGCTCCGACTCTCCTTGGGCCAGCAAACCGGCAAGGCCGCCGAGCGATGCACCGATCGCCACCGGCCGGCGACCGCAATCCTGCGCCACCTGATCGGCAACGCAACTCAGGTCCGCGGCAAAGGCTTCGAAGGCATAGTCGCCGCTGCTTATCCAGTCACTGTCCCCGTGACCGCGCTGATCCATGGTGACGGCCGTCCACCCGTTGTCAGACAACCGACGGGCGGTACCGTTCCAGGCGTGACGTGTCTGGCCGCCACCGTGTACGAGAAGAACCGGGCGCTCCTGCGAGCCGGGAAAAACATCCGCGGCGATGGCGTTGCCGGCGGCTCCGGAATAGCGTTTCGACTGAGGGGTTTGAGACACGACTTGCTGATCCATGGTTGGGGGATATGAGACGAAATTCAACCGACGTCAATGGCCGAAACGGGCGAAAATTAAACGATCGATGGTTCGGAACGTCACGTCCGACGTGACAGGAAGGAGCGCACACCGTCTTTGTAAACCCTGTCTCCCACCGCCCGCATATGATCGCGGTCAGGGATAGCCAGGGCTTCTCCATACCTGATTACATCAGCCAGAGGCTCCGGCGGCCCGGCGACATCGTCTTTCGTCCCCACCGCCACCAATATCGGTTGGCGCAATTCCGACAACACTTCAGCCGATATCTTCTGGCGCGACGACCGCATACAGGCGGCAAGCGCCCGCAGATCGCTCTTCGTTGATTCCGCAAAGATCCTGAACGCCCTGGGCATCGGCGCCGTCACCGATGCGATACTGGGAGCTTCCAGGGCCTGAGCGATTGGCTCAGCGCCACCGACGCCCTTGATCATGTTTTCCCCAAGTCCTGCAAAAACCGCGCTGCGCACGCGGGCCCCGTGGTTGATCGCCAAAAAGGCGCTGATCCGCGC
>JAJFHC010000067.1 GCA_021775835.1 Hyphomicrobiales bacterium
CCTGCGCAGCATTGTTTCGGTGCGCAGTTCGGAACTGGCGCTAGCCAGCATCAGTTCGTCGCCTGCCTGCAACGCCCGGCCATTCAAACCTCCAATGCCGGCGCGCTGATAGGTCGACCGGCTGCCCATGATTGCCGGCAATGCGAGGCCGCCCTCAATTGCAAGATAGGCGGCCTGGCCGCCCTTGCCGGCGGTGACGCGAAAAACCTGACCGCGCTCAAGCACCACACTTCGCAAGCCGTCGATGCGGCGCGCCGGCGTGTCGCGAACTTCAATCACCGCCTCGTCACTCGCGACGGCAACCCGGACGTTGTCAGCCTGAACTTCCAGTGTTGGCCCGGTAAACAGCACTTCCAGCGCGGCTTCATCCGGCCGGTTTCCGACAATCGTATTGGCCACCCGGAGTGCGACGTTATCGAGCGCGCCTGAGACCGGAATGCCGAAGCGCTGGTATCCCGTTCTGCCAAGGTCCTGGACAGTTGTCTGCAAGCCAGGCTCAACGATTTTGAGCATTGCCGTCATGCGCCTTCGACCTCAGGCACTACATCCAATTTGCCGCGTTGGCCCTGGCTGTCGAGCACTGCGAATTCTTGTGTTGAAACTGGTTTGAAGCGCACCTTGTCGCCAGGGGACAGGAAAACGGCTTCGCTGCGGCGCAGATCGAACAATCGCACCGGAGTTCGGCCGATCAGGTGCCAGCCGCCCGGGCTGGCCTGGGGGTAAACGGCTGTCATGGACTTTGCGATGGCCAACGAACCAGGCGGCACGCGGATTCTGGGGTTCGTGCGGCGCGGCAGCGCCAATGCGTCGGGCAAGTCGCCCATGTAAGGATAACCCGGCAAGAAGCCGATCATGTACACATGAAACGTCAGGCTGCTATGCAGTTCAATCACCTGGGAGGGCTGTGAGCCGGTTTCGCCAGCCACGTATTGTAGATCAGGCGCGAGATCGCCTTCGTAACACACTGGTAGGGTCCACAAACGGCCCGTTTCATCGACGTGAGAGCTTTCATTCAGAAGCTCTTTGAGTTGTATTTGCAGATTGGATGGTGAAATGACAACAGGGTCAAAGTGAACCATCAACGAGCGATAACTTGGCACCGCCTCGATCACGCCAACGAGGTTTGCCTGCTCCAGGGCTGCCGAAAGTGCGATAACCTGACGGTTCACAGTTCGGTCGATCGTGTCGCCGAACTCAACAACAAGTGCGGTATCTCCGCTTGCAAGAAAACGAGGCGGTTGCGGCTTGTTTGGCGACATGACCACCCCTTTCAAGGCCAGATAAATGTCAAGATCAAGTTGTACAGACAAATTAAAGATTATACCATTGGTTGAGACGTACCAAGCGCATGGAAATGCTGCGCTTTGTGGGAACGACATACCATGACGAAACGGATCAACCTCAACGCCGACATTGCCGAAGGCTGGGGCGCCTACGACATCGGCAATGATAGTGAATTGATGAATATCATCAAGTCGGCCAACGTTGCGTGCGGCTTTCACGCGGGCGATCCCAACACCATGCACCGGCTGGTCACGATGGCCAGGGACCGCGAGGTGAGTATCGGCGTGCATCCCGGTTTCAATGACTTGTGGGGTTTCGGCCGAAGGAACATCACCATGCGGCCGGCGGATCTGGAGTACATGGTCGCGTATCAAATAGGTGCCCTTCAGGCGATGGCGCAATATGCCGGACTGCCCGTGACGCATCTCAAGCCGCATGGCGCCCTCAACAACATGGCGGCCGGTGACGAGGCGTATGCTTTGGCCATCGGCAGAGCCATCAGGACCGTTGACCGGGAGCTGATTTATGTGGCGTTGGCGGGATCGGAAATGGAAAAGGCGGCGCGCAAACTTGATTTGCCACTCGCCCGCGAAGGGTTTGCCGACCGGCAATATGACGATGACGGCAATCTTGCCTCGCGTTCCATTCCAGGCACTGTCTACAAGGAGGCCAGTGTCGCCCTGGAGCAGGTGCTGCGCATGGTTCAAAGCGGCGAAGTTGTGACGCGGCAGGGCAATATCATCAAAGTCGACGTTGAATCCATCTGCGTGCATGGCGACGAACCAACCGCGGTCGCCGTCGCAGGAGAAGTTCGCAAGGGCCTAGAGGCAACAGGCGTTGAGATTGTAACAATACCAGAGATGCTGAGTTAGCGTCCTGATCAACAAAAAAGGTCAGGTAGACTGAAATGACAGAAGAAAAACCCGCACTTGCGGTTATTGGCGGTACCGGGGCTCTTGGCAGCGGGTTGGCCGGGCGTTGGGCGGTAGCGGGGTATTCGGTCCTGATCGGCTCGCGGACCGCCGATAAGGCCATGGAGGCTGCAGCGGCGCTCGCTGACAAAGCAACCGGTCAGCCGCCACGTGGGATGACCAACGCGGAAGCAGCGCAAAGTGGTGATATTATCGTTGTGACAGTGCCCTTTGCTTCAGCAGCGGCCACCCTCGACGACATCAGCCAAGCCGCTGCCGGAAAAATCGTGGTCGACACGACCGTCCCGCTCAAACCGCCGAAAGTCGCGCGGGTGCAACTTCCTTCCGAAGGCTCCGCAGCTGTCGCGGCACAACTACAGCTTGGAGAGAAGGTCCGGGTGGTCGGGGCGTTTCACAATGTTGCTGCTCATAAAATTCAAACCGACGAGGACGTCGATTGCGACGTGCTGGTGTTCGGTGACAAGATCGCTGACCGCGAGAGCGTGATCGCCCTGGTTGAAGCCGCCGGTTTGCGTGGCCTGCACGCAGGTCCGCTCGACAACTCCGCTGCAGCAGAGGCGCTGACGTCGGTCTTGATCGGAATCAACAAGAAGTATGGTGTCGACGGTGCCGGCATTCGCATTACCGGGATTGCGGAATAGCAATTGACTCATGAACTGACAGTGACGGGTGTTGAAGGGATTCCGCTGATATCTCCGGGTGACGATCTTGCAGGAATCCTCATCAGCGCGCTCGAAACTCAGGCACAGTCGCTTGCCACGGACGATGTTGTGGTTGTGGCGCAAAAGATCGTCTCGAAGGCCGAGGGCAGGCTGCTGGATCTTGATAAGCTTGAGATTGGTTCGGCAGCGAGGCAACTGGCGGCTGAGACCGGCAAGGATGCCCGTCACGTCGAGGCAGTCTTGCGTGAATCAAACGAGGTCGTGCGGCACCGGCCAGGGGTTATTGTGGTCGAGCACCGGCTTGGCCATGTTCTCGCGAATGCAGGGATCGATCGTTCGAACATCGAGACTGACGACAATGGAGATATGGTGCTCTTGCTGCCGGAAGACCCCGATGCGAGTGCTGCCCGACTGAAAGCCCGTTTCGATAGCCATTGGGGCGGTGATGTGGGCGTGATTGTTGCCGACAGTGTCGGTCGCGCCTGGCGACTGGGGACTGTTGGCATCGCAATCGGCGTTGCAGGCGTCTGTGCTCTGGATGACCGCCGCGGCGAACCCGATCTGTTTGGGCGCGCGCTCGAAGTCACGGTCACCGGCCATGCCGATGCGATCGCCGCGGCTGCCACGCTGGTCATCGGCGAGGGCGCAGAGGCATTGCCGGCGGCCATCGTGCGCGGTGTCAAACGCGGCGATGCCGGGCTTGCACAGGACATTGTAAGACCCAAGTCGGAGGACATGTTCCGGTGAGCACCAGTGTTCATTCACAACCGGACGCAAGAAGCGGAAGCATTGTCGCTTTGTGCGGCGGTATAGGCGGCGCCAAACTGGCCCTTGGCCTGTCGCAGGTCATCCCGGACGAGCGGTT
>JAJFHC010000068.1 GCA_021775835.1 Hyphomicrobiales bacterium
TTCTCTTCATGTTGACACATCGCCTGCATCCGAAATCCATGCCGCCCAAATCACGATCAAGGTTGAATAACCTTGCCATTGCCTGCGTGACACGAACGTGAATCCTGGAATCCGTGGTCTTCCCCAACCATATTTGGCAAGACCGCAACTCACGTGTTCTAAGAAACACATCAAAGATTTCTGGGGTAAAATTTCAAATTCGACGCACAAAGACGAGTCGAATTCTGATACTTAACTGCATCGAACATTCACAACAAACACGAGAGTCGCCAATGCCTGTTATCAACCGTTTTGCAGACCTTCACGACGAAATAGCAACCTGGCGCCGCGATATCCATGAACACCCTGAGCTTCTGTATGAGGTCCACCGCACCGCCGGCGTCGTTGCCGACCGGTTGAAGGAATTTGGTGTCGATGAGGTCGTGACCGGCATTGGTCGTACCGGTGTTGTTGGGGTAATCAAAGGCAGTAATGACTCGTCCAACAAGGTCATCGGCATGCGCGCGGATATGGATGCCCTGCCGATTTTGGAAGAAACCGGACAGGACTGGGCCTCCAAGACCCCGGGCGTCATGCACGCCTGCGGTCATGACGGCCATACCGCCATGTTGCTTGGGGCGGCAAAGTACCTTTCGGAAACCCGCCGTTTCGACGGCACTGTCGTCGTGATATTCCAGCCAGCAGAAGAAGGCGGCGCGGGCGGTAAGGCGATGGTCGACGATGGCATGATGGACCGGTTCGGGATTCAGGAAGTCTACGGCATGCACAACATGCCAGGTCTGCCGGTCGGGCAGTTTGCAATTCGCCCAGGTCCGTTGATGGCGTCCGCAGATCTGATTGAAATCGAGATCGACGGTCTTGGCGGCCATGCCGCACGGCCTCATGAATGCGTCGACACCGTTGTCGTGGCCAGCCACATCATCCAGGGTCTGCAGACCGTAACGTCGCGTAATGTCAATCCACTGGAGTCCGCCGTCGTTTCCGTGACCATGATGGAGGCCGGCAATGCCTTCAACGTTATTCCGCCCCGTGCCAGCCTCAAGGGAACCGTCCGGACACTGAAACCAGAGGTTCGCGACCTCGTGGAAAAGCGGATTTCCGATATGGTCGACAGGCTGGCCGGCGCCTTCGGCGCCCGTGCCACAGTCACCTACAAACGCATGTACCCGGTGACTCGCAACCACGAAACCCAGACCGGCACCGCCGTCGAAATCGCCCGTGAGGTTGCAGGCACCGCCGGTGTCGATGACGACACCCCGCCGGTCATGGGTGGCGAGGATTTTTCATTCATGCTCAACGCCCGCCCTGGCGCCTTCATCTTCATGGGCAACGGCGACACAGCAGGCGTGCACCACCCCGAATATGATTTCAACGATGAGGCCATTCCGGTCGGTTGCTCATACTGGGCAAACCTGGCGGAAAAACGCATGCCTTTGTGAGGGCCGGCCCATTCGCCAGCCAAATACAGCATGCGTCCGCGACAATCGTTGCGTTTAATTCAACGTCGTCCGGCTCACGGTTCGTGAAATGCCGGTCCCAAATCTCGGGATAATGCGTTTTATCGATAGACTTGGACCTGCTGGCGATTCTACTGTTAAGATGACGGGTCAAACCAATACCTAACAACACCGTCTAATATGGGAGGGAATTCATGATCTCGAGAATTGCCGTTTTGCTGGCCGTCCTGGCAATTGGTCTTACGACTGCATCCGCAAACACACTGAAATACGCGTTTCAGGGAACACTCAAATCTCTGGACCCCTATACGCTCAACGAAACATTTACGCTCGGTACGCTGGGCAATGTTTATGAGGGTCTGACGCGCAGGGGTCCGGACCTCAAGATTCTGCCGGGTCTGGCGGAAAAGTGGGAGGTGGTTGAACCGACCCGCTGGCGTTTCCACTTGCGCAAGGGTGTCAAATATCACAACGGCAACGCCTTTACCGCCGACGACGTGGTGTTTTCCGCCGACCGTATCCGCTCCAAGGGATCGGATCTCAAGAGCCGTATTGCGGCAGATGTAAAGGTTGAAAAGGTCGACGACCATACGGTTGATTTCGTCCTTACCGGCCCCAATCCCATTTTGCACTACGAGTGGGACACCTGGTACATCATGGACAAGGAATGGGCCGAAGCAAACGGCGCCGGCGATGTCACTGACGCCTCTTCCAAGGAAGAGAATTTTGCAGCGTTCAACGCCAACGGCACAGGTGCCTTTAAGGTCACGAAACATGACGTCGGCGTCAGGACCTCTTTCGAGGTTAACAAGGGCTGGTGGAACAAGCCGGAACACAACCTGACGAACGTTGAACTCGAAACAGTGGCCTCTGATGCGACCCGCGTTGCAGCCCTCCTGTCCGGCGATCTGGACATGGTCTACCCCGTCCCGGTACAGGACCTGAAAAGGGTCGACAGCAACGATGGCACCCGGTCTCTGACCGGCCCGGAATTGCGCACGATTTTCCTCGGTTTCGACCAGATGCGTGACGAATTGGGTTCTTCAAGCGTGAAGGGCAAGAATCCATTCAAAGACATACGTGTCCGAAAGGCGTTCTACCAGGCGGTCAACGTCGAAGCGATCAAGTCGAAAATCATGCGCAATCTGGCAGTCCCGTCTGCAATCATGATTTCTCCGTTCCTGTTTCCAGCTCATGCCGACAAGTTCAAGCGGTATGACTACGACGCGGACGCGGCCAAGAAACTGCTCGCGGACGCCGGATATCCTGATGGCTTCACAGTCACTATGGATTGCCCCAACGACCGCTACGTCAATGACGAAGCGATCTGCCAGGCTGTTGCCAGCATGCTGGCGCGCGCCGGCATCAAGATCGACCTGCTCGCCCAGCCAAAATCCAAGTATTTCGCCAAGGTCCTGCAGTCCGGCGGCTATGATACATCGTTCTACCTGCTTGGCTGGACACCGGGTTCTCTGGACTCGTGGAACGTGCTGTCCAACCTGATGAACTGCCGCGACGCGTCCGGCAAAGGCTCCGCCTTCAACCTTGGTGGATACTGCAACGAAAAGGTCGACGCCTTGACCAAGCAGGTTCTGAGCGAGAACGATCCGGCCAAACGCGACGACCTTATCCGTCAGGCCTTTGAACTGGCGCACAATGATGTGGCATACGTGCCGCTACATCAACAGGGATTGGCCTGGGGCGTATCCGACAAGGTCGAGCTCGCACAGCGCGCCGACAACGTCTTCATGTTCTATCACGTCAACATGAAATAGTTGTCTGAACGCAATTTCGACGTCAAAAAGATCAGGGAACGGTTTCTTCACACGCAGGTGGTGAAGCAACCGTTTCCTGTTTTGAAAACGCCGGACGCGAAAAGGATCAATAACCGCAGATGCTCGCGTTTATCATCAGACGGCTGGCGCAATCCCTGATCGTAATGGTGGTGGTCGGCCTGATTGCCTTCCTGCTGTTTCGATATGTCGGTGATCCGGTCAACCAGATGGTTGGTATTGAAACCACCCCAGCCGAGCGCGAAGCCTTGCGGTTGCGCCTTGGACTGAACGATCCGTTCTATACGCAGTTCTTCCGGTTCATTACCGATGCCATTCAACTGGACTTCGGCATCTCCTACCAGTTCAAGCGTCCGGTAGCGGAACTCATCTTCACACGGCTGCCGGCAACCCTGGAACTGGCCCTGATATCGGCGGTGTTTGCCCTGGTCGTTGGAATCCCGATGGGTGTCTACACCGGCCTGAAACCCAACTCATGGCTTTCCAATTTCTTTCTCACCGTCTCATTGATAGGTGTCTCGTTGCCGACCTTCCTGATCGGCATTCTGCTCATTTTCATTTTTGCGGTGAATCTCCAGATGCTGCCGAGTTTTGGTCGAGGGGAAGTTGTTCAACTGGGTTTCTGGAACACCGGCCTGCTGACTTGGTCGGGCCTTAAAGCCGTTATCATGCCTTCAATTACGCTGGGCCTGTTCCAGATGACGCTGATCATGCGCCTTGTAAGATCCGAGATGCGCGAGATCCTTCGCACCGATTTCATCAAGTTTGCCAAGGCGCGTGGCCTGTCGGACCGGGCCGTCAACTATGGTCACGCGTTCAAGAACACACTGATTCCAGTCATCACGATCACTGGCTTGCAGCTGGGATCGATTATCGCGTTTGCGATCATCACCGAAACCGTATTTCAGTGGCCTGGCATCGGTATTCTGTTTCTCCAGGCTGTTCAGAACGTCGATATCCCGATCATGGCAGCCTATCTCCTGATGATTGCGTTCCTGTTCGTGATGATCAACCTGTTGGTCGACATTCTCTATGCATTGGTAGATCCCCGCATTCGCGTCGATGTCCGGCAGGCGTAACCGAACAATGGCACAGCAAGAAACAGACCCACACATCGAAACCAAATCGGCGGAAACGCCGGGGTGGTTTGCTCGTGCCCTCGACAGCGATGTTTACTTTTCCTTCAAACAGTCCAAGACAACCATGGTTGCCGCGGTTGTCGTACTGATCTTTTTTGCCGGTGCACTGTTTGCGCCCTTCCTCGCCCCGCACAATCCCTTCGATCTCGCCAGCCTGGATCTGCTCGACAGCCGTATCCCGCCAGCATGGATGGCGGATTCCGACTCCCGGTTCCTGCTCGGTACCGACGACCAGGGCCGCGATGTTCTTTCCGCGATCATGTATGGCTCCAGGTTGTCGCTGGGCGTAGGATTTGCGAGCGTTGTGTTCGGTGGACTGCTTGGAATCTCTCTCGGTCTGATTTCCGGTTACGTCGGCGGACGCACCGACACCATCATCATGCGCATTGCCGACATACAGCTGACATTCCCCGCAATTCTGATTGCCCTGTTGATTGATGGTACCGCCACCGCCCTGCTGGGTGCATCGGCCAAGGAAGACTCCGCCTTCTGGGTCCTGGTCCTGGCGATCGGCTTGTCTTTCTGGGTCCAGTATGCCCGCACCGTCCGTTCGTCCACGCTTGTGGAACGCAACAAGGAATATGTCCAGGCCGCCCGCCTCATCGGCATTCCGCCATTCCTCATCATGCTGCGTCACGTCCTGCCCAATGTCATGAGCCCCGTTCTGGTGATTGCCACCATTAATCTGGGCCTCGCGGTCATCACGGAAGCCACGTTGTCGTTTCTGGGTGTCGGCATTCCAACCACCCAG
>JAJFHC010000069.1 GCA_021775835.1 Hyphomicrobiales bacterium
GGTCGGCACAGACCAGCGCTGTAAACGGAATTGCGCCCAGAACGACAATATTAAGGGCCGTGAGCGTGAAGTTACCGGGCCAACGGCGGCGACGCGCGGCGCCATCCTTGTTCACTTCCCATACCATCTCCATCGCACCCAGGAGGGCAAGCAATCCAAAGAAGGTCACATAGGTCAGCAACTCCATGTTGGTCCGCAGCAGTATTTCAAGATTGTTCATGACACACTCCATAAATGACAAGTATATTGTCATTTATGGTATTGACAACATACTTGTCAATACGAATCAGACACGAACCCCGGCTGCGACGTCCTGCGAATGCTGACGGACTGCTTTAAGGCCCCGTTAACCCGCAAGCGTCTAGCGTTTCAGGCAAAGGGCTAAGACAGGTTTCAAGAGAGAGGCAACGCACATGCTGAACCAGGGCGACGCGGAAACGAAACAGGCGGTCAAGAATGTGGCGCCTTCAACATCATCCACATGCGCCATGGCGCTGCGCAATATAGGCCGGCTATCCGAAATGAGTGTTGCCACCCATGAAGCTGTCGAACAGCTTCAAGGACTGGTGGCAATCTGTAATGATGCCAGCACGGTCGTACGGGACATTCGCCAGAAAATCGAAGCCGGCGACGAGGCAACCGATCCCGACGAACTGATCGAGGCACTCACCCGGCTGAATGAAATGAGTGCCGCCGTCCGTCAGGCCACCGATGCCGCCGATGGCAGCATCGTCGCCTTCAAGGCAGCCTCGAGCTAGAGGCTCCTGGACATCATCCGACCGTCGGCATTGCTTCGGGAAGACATCCACCCATCCGCAGCGGCTCTATCGACCGGGCAAGACCGGTCGCATCGTCGGTTTCCACGAGAACGCCGCTGAGTGTCACATCGCCGAGCGCCGGCGTAAACCGGCCACGCGGTATATGGGTCGTGAACCGATTGAGCGGTTCTTCCTTGTCCATTCCCAAAACCGAATCGTAGTCACCACACATGCCAACGTCGGTCATGTAGGCCGTGCCCCCGGTCAAAATATGGCCGTCGGCCGTCGGCACATGGGTATGGGTGCCCACCACCAGGGACGCCCGGCCATCGACGAAGTGCCCCATGGCCAGCTTCTCCGATGTCGCCTCGGCATGGACGTCGATGATGGCGGCATCGCAGGCATGGCCCAGTGGGCAGGCACTCAACTCCCGTTCGACGCTGGCAAACGGATCGTCCAGCGCCGGCATGAAAACCCGGCCCAAAACGTTCATAACGAACACCCTTGCGCCGTTTTCTGCTTCGAACAGACCCGCACCCATACCTGGCGTGCCTGCCGGATAATTTGCCGGACGCAGCAACCTGGTCTCTCGTTCGATAAACACCAGTGCCTCGCGCTGGTCCCAGGAATGATTGCCGAGGGTTACAACATCGGCGCCTGCATCAAGAAGCCCGTGAAAGATCGACTCGGTAATGCCGAATCCGCCGGCGGCGTTCTCGCCATTGACGACGATAAAATCGGTCTGCAGCGACGTTTTCAGGACGGGCAGCTGTTTGTAGAGTTCCTCGCGTGCTGCCCGGCCCACGACATCACCCAGGAAAAGAAGCCGCATCAGGCCTGGCCTTCCGTCAGTTTGGTCATCACCAGACCGTTTTCGGTCAACACGCCGTCCAGCGGCTGGTCGAACGAATCAATCGGACATTTATCCACCTGTTGCGCTGCAAACGCCAAGCCGACCGCACAAACCGCCTTTTTGCCACGCAGTCTTTCCAGGGTGCGGTCATAAAATCCACCGCCGTATCCCAGCCGGTAACCGCCCCGATCATAAGCAAGCATAGGGACAAATAGGAGATCGGGTTCCAGGACATCGCTTTCCGGTCCCGGTATCGGAATTCCAAAGACGCCATTGACCAGCGGTGTATCGATTTGCCACGCTCGAAACTCCAGCGGCCTCTCCTTGCCGACCACGACCGGCAACGCGACCTTCCAGCCGACATTCTCGAGTTCACGAAGCAGCCCCATAGAGTCGATCTCGGTCTCGTAGGGATAGTAAGCGGAAACAATACCTGTACTCAGGGTAGTCGCAAATTCCTTGCCGAACGCAGCCAATCGCGCCGCCGCATCGGATGCCTGAGACTCGAATGCTTCGGACCGTCGAATCTTGGCCGAGGTTCTGAGCTGTCTCTTTTGTTTGGAAATGTCACTCATACGCAAGACTTCGGATTGGCGGGGAAAGCTCAGGCACGATCGTTACATCGAATCTGGCGAACCCGTGTTGGAAGGCAAGAAGCTGGTGAACGATGCCGCATCGGCCGTCAGACGTTTGATCCCGGGAACCTACAAGTGTAGGTGGGCGCCGAGTGAAAGGAACCACGGTTCCATCCAGGGTCAGCTCCCGAAGGAATCAGTAAGGCCCCGGGGATTGTGTGTCCGGTCGAACCGCGCAGCACCGTCACGACCTATGTAGAACCGAAACCCGGAATAATCCAGAGCAATTTAACCACCGGACGCAAAGGCACGGATATTGCGCTCATTCCGGCAGTCGTGAAAAATAGGCGATGCGTTCGTGAAGCACGCCCTCAGCGCTGACCTTGATCAAGGCGCTGCCTTGAAGCTCCGTTTCGCGCGCGTGCCACCAGCACCACACAGTCGTTGACGTTCCATTGTCCTGAAGCACGACATCGGTATACTTAAGGAAGGGATCTGCGAGCTGTCCATTGTTGAGCGCCCGTGCCGCGTCCTTGAAATCTTCAACAAAACCAACAAATTCAAAGCGCGCGATCCGGCCCGTATTGGGGTCGTCATAATAAAAGCCCGGCGCCGTGGCACTCAGGCTGAGAGCACCGTCGCCCAGACGCCAGCCTTCCAGATAGGTCTCGATTTTTTGCGCAATCGCCATCCGTTCAGCGGCTGGCGGTATTGAGTTCGCTACTCAGCATTTCTATCCGCGCAGCGGCTGCATTGAGTTTATCCGCCAGCGTGTCTTCAATGGATTTCCCACGGTCCACGGCCACCGACCGTGCGTCTTTCAGACCATCGGTTTCTTCCTGCAGGGTTTCAATTTTCCGCAGCGCTTCCGAAAGCCTGTCGGCGACCACCAGTCCGGCCATCAGGAGCAGGCGGCTGTCTCCGACCTGCCCCACGCTTTTTTTCAGCTCCGCGACCTCCTTGTCGAGAAATGCTGCAAGCTCAGCGAGATGCTCTTCCTGGCCCTCGTCACAACTCATCGTGTAAGGCCGGTCGTTTACGCGAACAATTACCTGAGGCATCTAATTTACTCTTCCCTGAGGTGCCGGCAGCACATCTGCTTTGTGCAGAATCATGCGTTGCCCAAGACGACTCTTATGTTTTCCATTGCTGCGCTAACGCGTCGCACACTATCGCTTCTGGCTTTGTCGAGTTTGTTGACACGCGCCTTCGTGGCATCGAGTTCATCGGCAAGCCTGGAGCGATCTTCGAGCAGAACCTGGCGTTCCTTGTCCAGGGCACTTCGCTTTTTCTCGGCATCCTTGGCATTTGACACCGACGCTTCAAACCCCTGAAGCGCCGCTTCAAGCCGTTCGGTTGCCAGTTGCATATTCGATTTTTCCGACATGTCCTATCCACCGCTGGATCTATTTCTCGCCCCTGCAGAGGTCTCTCACGACAAGTTGCTTATTGTCTGTCAACGCTCGCAAGTCTGAAACATTAGGCGGTAGCAGATGGGAGCGTCAACCACACGATCTACATTCGGAAGATCAAAACAGCCAATTGAACTGTGATGGTCCCGTCGGCAAAAACCATCGCTGGCTTATTGACTCCGCATTCGCAAGTGGTATTTGTGGCCGCGTTCAAATCCAATTGTCCCAGGGGCCCCGGACGGCAATGTCATGACACCAAACGATACGGCAACGGCTGCAATTGAAAATGCAGACGACCTAGCGTCCTCAGAGTCGGAAAACGGAAAATTGTCACGGATGGCAAATGCCGTTCGAGCGCTGTCCATGGATGCTGTACAAAGCGCCAAGTCCGGGCATCCCGGTCTGCCCATGGGGGCAGCCGACATCGCTACCGTACTGTTTACCAAATTCCTGAAATTCGATCCCAAGAACCCCGACTGGCCGGATCGTGACCGGTTCATCCTGTCGGCCGGTCACGGGTCGATGTTGCTTTATTCTTGTCTTCATCTCCTCGGCTATGAGGA
>JAJFHC010000070.1 GCA_021775835.1 Hyphomicrobiales bacterium
TCGTAACGCACTTTTCCGTGTTAAATGTGGTGCGGCAGGTCGCGTTTACCTACCATGATTGATTGCAAGGAAATATGGAGGGAAAAGTTCTTCAACTGAACTTCGCCTGACAGACGCCACCGCAAAACGGCAAACTGTCAGATCAAGTCGCAACCACTACACCTCAACTCCCGCGTCGGTCACCCACTCTCAATTTCTTCCCGAAGCAGTTCGAGTTCCAGCCAGTGCTCTTCCATCCGGGCAAGTTCGTTCTCTGCATCCTTCAGGGCGTCCGCGGTCGACTGAAACAACTCCGGATCCTTCGCAAAGAGATCAGACCGGCCTAACGTGGCGTTATGATCGGCAATGGATTCTTCGAGACCCTTCATCTGCTTTGGTAGGTTCTCCAGCGCGAATTTGTCCTTGAAGGACATTTTCCGGATCTTCTCCGTCCGACCGGATTCCGTCTTCGCAGGACGCTTGAACCTAGCCGATCCTGACGCAACGGTTTCGTTGGCGGGGCTTTCTGAACCACGCTGGGTGAGCATGTCGGAATATCCTCCAGCGTACTCGACCCACACGCCATCACCGGTACTGGCCACCGTCGTCGTGACAATGCGGTCCAGAAAATCACGGTCATGGCTCACAAGCAGAATAGTGCCCTCATAATTCGCAAGTTGCTCCTGAAGCAGATCCAGCGTTTCAAGATCTAGGTCATTGGTGGGTTCGTCGAGCACGAGAAAGTTAGAGGGACGTGCCAGGGCGCGCGCGAGCATGAGGCGGCCGCGTTCACCGCCCGACAGACGCGCGATTGGAGTTCCAGCCTGTTCCGGCGCAAAAAGAAACTCCTTCATGTAACTCATGACGTGCTTGGCATGCCCGCCGACAAACACAGTATCCCCATCGCCCCCTGCAAGAGCCTCCTTGAGCGTCCACTGTGGATCAAGGCTGCTCCTGCCCTGATCGAGCGTCACCATTTCAAGGCTTGAACCGATCTTGACCGACCCGTCATCGGGCTCGAGTTGCCCTGTGAGTAGCTTGACAAGCGTTGTCTTGCCGGCACCATTGGGCCCGACGACACCAAGCCGGTCGCCACGCTGCACACGAATGCCAAATGACGACACAATATCCCGTTCATCGTACGATTTGGTGATCCCGACCGCTTCAATCACCAGTTTGCCGGAGACCGCACCCTTGCTCACCGTCATGGAAACGGAACCCGTTGCCTGCTTATATTCGCGTCTCGAGTTGCGCAGATCGTAAAGAGCCGCCAGTCGTCGCTGGTTGCGTTTGCGACGGGCGGTTACACCATAGCGCAACCAGTGATCTTCCATGACAATCTTGCGGTCGATCTTGTGTTGTTCCAACTCTTCCTGATGAAGAACCTCATCGCGCCAGTTTTCGAACTCTGCAAAGTTTCGGTTCATTCTGCGGGCTTTTCCCCGGTCGAGCCAGACTGTCGCTTTCGATAACTTTTCGAGAAATCTCCTGTCGTGGCTGATCATCACGATTGCGGAGCGCATTTGCGCCAGTTCCTTTTCCAGCCATTCGATTGCTGGAAGGTCCAGATGGTTGGTCGGCTCGTCGAGGAGAATGATATCTGGTTGGGGAGCGAGGACACGGGCAAGCGCACTGCGTCTCAGCTCACCGCCCGACAGATGCCGGGTGTCTTCCTTACCAGTAAGGCCAAGCTGTTCCAGGAGATATTGGGCACGATAGACGTCGTCACCCGGCGCCAGGCCCGCTTCGACATAATCGAGCGTATTCGAATACTCTGATAGGTCTGGTTCCTGAGGCAGATAACGCAGGGTAACGCCCGGCTGCAGGAACCTCTCTCCGTTGTCCATCTCAACCAGGCCATCTGCAATTTTCAGCAGTGTAGACTTGCCCGAACCATTCCGCCCTACAAGACAGATTCTCTCTCCTCGAGAGACGGCAAGCTCGACGCCATTCAGCACCGGGTCGCCGCCAAAGGTCAGTTCAATTTCTTTGAGGTGTAGTAATGGTGGGGCCATGGCACGCGCTTGTAGCGATACAACGTCGTCCCCGCAAGCTGCCAGTTTGCACTGCAGATTTATTGTCCTGATGCAATTCGGGCCAAATCCCGTTAATCAATGAAAGTGGTACGCGGCACGGCGTGTCTTCACAATCCAGCGAAAACCAAAATGCCTCATGGCAGAGGACATCATTACACCGGATAATGTCATCGAAATGAAAATTCGTTGGTCCAGATCTATCAAAATTGCCCCCAAAACTCTCGCCGGGATCATGTTTGTTTTCCTTGTTTGTTTTGCCGGACCCTTCCCCCCCATGAGCGGGGTCACATGGGCTGCGACAAATGAAACTCCGGAGAAATACAACCGCGGCACGATGCGTTTCTTCGTACAAAGAAACGAACCGAAGCCATTCCCCAACGTCCGCTTCTTTGATTCCGAAAAACGGGTCCGACAAATCTCGGAATGGAAGGGTCGCGTGGTTTTGGTGAACCTGTGGGCAACATGGTGTGTACCGTGCCGCGAAGAAATGCCCGCTCTCGACCGACTTCAGGGAATTCTCGGTAGTGAAGACTTCGAAGTCGTCGCCATTAGTATCGACAAGAAGGGCATGGAGGCCTCCGGTGCCTTTCACAAGGAAATCGGGGTAAAGAACCTCAAACTGTATGGCGACCCAAGTGAAAAAGTTTACCGGGAGCTACGCGCAATCGGTCTGCCAATGACATACCTGGTGAATCGTTCCCAGGAGGAAACGGCCTGGTACCCGGGTGCGCTTGAATGGGATTCAGAAGACGCCTTACGTTTGCTGAGAGCCGCCATCGACGGAAAACTCCCCGGGCATTGAAGTACCAGACATCGGATCGGTACGCATCAAATCTTGCCGGTTTTCTGCAGGTGTTCGATGACCTGATCGGCAAGAGTATCAACGTCGTGGTGATGCGACTGCAGAGTCAATTCGGCCCGCTCCGGACGTTCATAGTCAGAGTCTATACCGGTAAAATTCTTGATCTGCCCGGCACGCGCCTTTTGATACAGCCCCTTTGGATCACGCGATTCGCAGATATCCAATGGGGTGTCCATGAAGACCTCTATGAATTCACCGTCGTCCATCAAATCACGGGCCATCCGCCGTTCGCTGCGGAACGGCGAGATAAATGAGACCAGCACAATCAGCCCGGCATCTGCCATGAGTCGCGAGACCTCGGCAACGCGACGAATGTTCTCCACCCGATCCTGATCGGTGAACCCTAGGTCCCGGTTCAAACCATGGCGTACATTGTCACCGTCCAACAAATAGGTGTGGTGGCCGAAGGACTTTAGCTTCTGCTCGATCCGGTCAGCGGCAGCGGATTTTCCCGCACCGGAAAGCCCGGTAAACCACAGGACGCACGGATTCTGACCCTTCAATTGGGCACGTGCTGCCTTATCGAGCTTGGTTTCCTGCCATGACAAGTTCGTGGCGCGACGCAACCCGAATCGAATTACCCCAAAGCCCGCAATCTCGCCGGAAACCTTGTCCAACAAGATGAACGAACCAGTTGCCGGATTCTTGTCAAACTCATCAAAGGCCAAATCACGATCCAGGCTGAAGTTGCAAAGACCGATTTCGCCTGAAGCCAGCGTTTTTGCTGCAACATGCTCCGACGTATCGAAGTTCAGTTTATGCTTGAGATCGGTCACTTGCGCCGTCGTTTCGAAAGCATTCGCCCTTATGGTGTATTGCCGCTCGGGCAAAAGCGGTGTTTCATCCAGCCACAGGACGTGGGCTGCAAACTGGTCCGTGTGTTCCGGTGCGTTCAAGACACTGCCAATGAGATCGCCAGGATTTATGGCAGAACCGGGACTCACTGTTAGCGTTGAAACGGTGTTGGCGCCGGGTGTCGTGTCGTCAACGCGACCGGTTTCGATGGCCAGTACTTGCGTCTTTCGGTCGGCTGGGCTAACGGCAACTTCTTGATCGACCGTCACAGAGCCACAAAGGTGCAATCCGCCGACGCATGTACCGTTGTCTGTTTCGTCGACGCCTTGAACACTAAAGCGAAACGGAGCCTGTTTCCCATGACCCTTTGTGGGAAGAGGCGCGAGGAGATCAAAGAAAGATATTCCGGAAGACCAGTCGTAGAGATCCAACGCCTCGTTGTCGCCAGCTTCGAGATTGGAACCAAATCCTACGGCGCTCGCCTCCGTAATTCCAATTCGAGAAGCAGCGTCGGCGAAATCGCTTTCCAATTGGGCAAAGAAATGACGATCATCAGGCTGTAGTCCGATAACCGCCAATACAACTGAATCCGTACCCAGGAGCTTTAGAACATTGAGCTGATGGATTAAGTCCCGATCCAGTTTCCCGGGACGCCCAGCCACAAGAACGGCGATTGCCGAAGGGAATTCGCCTGCTGCGACCCCGGTCACCATATCTGTAACACTGCCCATGATCCGGAGACTCAGGGTGTGCCCCGGGTACACGGACTCCACCCATACGGCAAATCGTCCGCAATCGGTTTCATTTGCCCCACAGACCAACACTGTATTTGGCATATGCCGTTGCCCCTTCCGTCTGCCGCCAGCCTCCGACGGGCCGGTTGGCTATCATTGTCATCTCGCGTGAGGTCGCCTGGTCGCCGCAGCGCTACAAACAAGCAAAAAAAAATTCATAGCGTCGGTATCTGTCTAAGGGGAATTTTGCAAGGGCTTCATGAACGCTTGATCCAGATATCGTTTTCAGCCTCTACTGACGCAGAAACCGCCGACAGCATTGACCACCAAGATGGTGTATTCGGGAGAACATCATGCGGCTACTTGTTTTTCAACATATCGACTGTGAACACCCAGGCATTTTTCGCCGGTTTCTACAGGAAGATGGCATCTCGTGGGATGCCGTCGAACTCGATGAAGGAGAACAGATTCCGGACCTCAACGTATATGATGTGCTGTGGGTCATGGGAGGTCCAATGGACGTCTGGGATACGGATCAGCATCCTTGGCTGGTGCCTGAAAAGGCTGCAATACGTCAATGGGTTGGCGAGATGAACAAGCCATTCCTGGGTTTGTGTCTCGGGCACCAGTTGCTGGCGGACGCGCTGGGCGGCAAGTGTGAAATCCAGTCGCCTTCCGAAATTGGCATTCTGGATGTTAGCCTGACCGACGCGGGGCGCACCGATCCGATCATGAACGGGGTCGACACAACCATGAAGTGCCTGCAATGGCATTCGGTACAAGTTTCACAATTGCCCGAAGGCGCGGAGATATTGGCACAGTCCGATGTCTGCGCCTGTCAGGCCATGCGGGTTGGTGACAAGGCCTACAGTACGCAATTCCACATGGAACTGGAATCCACAACGGTTTCCAACTGGGGAGCCATTCCAGCCTATGCAGACGCTCTCGAAAAAACTCTCGGGCTTGGATCTCTCGACAAGCTGGCAACCGAAGCCAGCCAGCACATGGATGATTTCGAGAGAAATGCCCGGCAGCTCTACGAAAATTTCAAGCAAATTGCGGGGGCCTGACTCACCTTCCGAAGCTGAGGAAATTCAGAGATTCAACTTGCGTTTGGGAATTTCAATCACTAACCTTTTCTAGTCTCCGGCAACGGAGGCTGCTTTTTGTTTAAAAGGCGCTTGTTCTCAGGGCAGGGTGAAATTCCTGACCGGCGGTATTCTTCAGAAGTGAAGAGAGCCCGCGAGCGCCCGTCATAAGCATGACGGGGTCAGCAGATCCGGTGAGACGCCGGAGCCGACGGTAACAGTCCGGATGGGAGAGAATAAGCCGCATAGAACCGGCCTTTTTTGCGGTTCTGGCGTCTGCAGACGGTAATGGTTCAAGGACCGGCAGTGTCTGTACTTCCCAATAAAACAGCCCTGATTCTGGTACGCCCAAATTTGGAGTGAAAACCATGAATCAGATCGCGAATGTTCCCTCTCTTCTGGATAGATTCGGCACCCCTTTCGAAAGAGTGGAATCAGCCGTCGAGCATGTGAGGCTTGGCGGAGGCGTTCTTGTTGTCGATGACGAAAACCGCGAAAACGAAGGTGACATTATTTTTGCCGCTGACACTGTCACTACAGAGCAAATGACTCAGCTCATTCGTGATTGCGTGGGAATTGTTTGCCTCACCTTGACGGAAGACAAGATCCGGGCGTTGGAGCTGCCGCAAATGGTCACCGACAACACCTGCCGCATGGGCACAGCCTTCACCGTATCGATCGATGCCAAGGAAGGTGTCACCACCGGTGTGTCGGCGGCCGATCGCGTCGAGACCATCAGGACGGCGATTGCCGATGACTGTCCACCGGCAGCCCTTGCACGGCCCGGCCACGTCTTTCCTCTTCGTGCCAATCCAGGCGGCGTTTTGGCGCGGGACGGCCACACCGAGGCATCCGTGGAACTTGCCGTAATGGCGGGGTACAGGCCCGCCGGCGTCATTTGCGAACTCATGAATGACGACGGTACCATGGCCCGATTACCGGAAATCGTGCGTTACGCCGAAACCCACGGGATGCCGGTGGTCACGATTGCAGATATTGTTGCCTACCAGAGTTGCCGGACCA
The DNA here is from genome assembly GCA_021775835.1 of Hyphomicrobiales bacterium. The sequence continues at coordinate 6,518 of JAJFHC010000070.1, forward strand.
TGGCAGCCGACTGATTTCCGTGTTCTCCGCTCAGTACCAGATGCGATTTGAGAAACCGCATCTGGTACTGAAGACACTGGACGAACGGTTCAATGTTTGCTATTATTTTGAATGAACATTCAATCAAAATAATGTTTGAAATTGCGAAAAAGGAACCACTCATGTCTGTTGAAGAGGTGCCGGCCCAATGGGACCGGAGCGGTCTGCCGGCCTGGTCTTACACAAATCCTGAACTGCTTGAGTTGGAAAAGGAACATGTCTTCAGGCGCAGCTGGCAGATTGTCGGACATGTCAACGACATTCCGGAATCGGGAAGCTACATGTGTCTGGACTTCTTCGGCGAACGCGCCGTCGTCGTGCGAGGCCAAGACGATCAGGTTCGGGCCTTCCATAACGTCTGCCGCCATCGGGGCTCGCGCGTTGTTGGAGACTCCCAGGGGCAATGCAAGGCCGCCCTCGTCTGCCCGTTTCACGGCTGGACCTATAATCTGGATGGCACGTTGAAGGCCGTCCCCAAACCCCGGCAACTGCCTTCTCTCGATCCCGTGCAACACGGGCTCAAACCTGTCGAGATGGAAATCTGGTGCGGATTTGTCTTTATCCGCTTTAAACCGGGCCCCCAACCATCAATAGCGGATCTGATGTCGCCCTTCCTATTTGAAACCACGCATTACCAGTTGGACAAGCTGGTTCCGACAGATGGTTTCTGGACCGATACAACACCGGTAAACTGGAAAGCGGTCGTGGACGTCGACAACGAAGGCTATCACGTGCCGATTGCCCATCCTGGCCTACAGGACCTCTACGGCGAAAACTACGTCGATGAACCGCCGGTCAACGGCGTCACCCGATCGCACGGCCGTTTCAACGACGGGGACGCCCGTCTGTGGAGCGTCCAGCGGTACAAGGCCAATCTGCCTGAGTTCGAGCACCTCCCCCCCGAACAAAGAAACATCTGGGTCTACTATGGGATATTTCCCTCGGCAGTCATCTATCTTTATCCGGAAACCGTCGGGTTCTATCAGCAGTTCCCGGTGTCCGCCGATCAAACCGTCCTCAGGGGTGCTGCATACATGCAGCCTGGTTCCGACCGTCAGTCTAAACTCTCACGTTATCTGAGCACCAGGATTGACAGAGACACGACCAAAGAGGATGTGCAGCTTACGATCTGGTCGTGTGAAGCAACTCAGTCGAGTGGATATGACGGCATCATCCTGTCGGATCTTGAATACGGCGTTCGTGCCTATCACGACATGTTGCGGGATCTCATGCCGGTCCTGAACGAAGACACGGCACCGCCGACGGGCACACTGTCACAGAAGAATGAGCAGATGACCGGCAAGGCGCCAGCCTCGTAGGACTCCAACAGCCTGCCACCCACCTATGACCCGCGCTTCTTGGTCAAATCGCCTTCAAAGTGAAGCGGGGTACCGTCGGAAAATCGGGACAGTCTATACGGCGCCGGGTCAACAACCGGGCTATCCCCGGTGACCAGGTCTGCGGTCAGCCTGCCCGCCCCCGGGCCAATCCCGAAACCGTGGCCACTGAAACCGGTGGCAACCGTCAAACCCGACAGGCCATTCACGGGAGATATGACGGGAACAATGTCCGGCGTCACATCGATATACCCTGCCCATCTCTCGGCGATACTGGCGCGTGCAAAAAACGGAACACGATCGCGCACCTTGTCAAAAACCAGGTCAAGGGTCGGATGATGGGGCTCTGGATCGAGGACACGGGTCTTCTCGAACGGCGACGGCTTTTCCAGTGACCATTTCCGTGGTGTCGACAACTCCTCGAAGAAACGGGCGCCAAAACGCAGCTTTGCCTTTTGATATTCCGCTTTGAACAGAGGGAAAAACTTGGAAAACAGACGAAAGCTGTCCGGAACAATATCAGCGACCGTCGATGTTCCCGGAGCGATCGTGTAACCGCCGTCCTGCCGGCGTCGCACGGAAAAGTCGTTGTCGACGAAAGCACACCCCGTCAACTCGTCCATTGGAGCTGTACGCATCACAGACGACAGCACCTTCAATTGCGGTAGTTCCACGCCCGTGCTGCCCAGGAACAGCCGCGACCAGGCACCGCCGCAGACCACAACAGATTGCGCTTTCACGGTACCACGCTCCGTTACCACGCCGGTTATGCGGCCGCCTTCCACGTCGACGCCGCGCACGGCGCACTGCGTTACGACGGAACCTCCGGCTTGCTGCACTGCGCGCGCTATCGCAGGTGCCGCCTTTGATGGTTCTGCTCTGCCGTCGCTTGGCGTGTGCAGTCCCCCCACCCAGTTTCCCGCATGGCCCGGCACAAGGTCTGCCAACTGGGCACTGGAGATCAATCGGCTGTCCAGCTGGTAGCTCCCTACCCGATCGACCCAATCCTGGAAGCCCGCCATATCCTGTTCGCTTTCGGCGACATAAAGAACGCCGCCCTGGTGGAATCCGACATCAGCTTCAATCTCCGCCTCCAAACGCCGCCAGATCTTCATGCTTTCCAGGATCAGGGGGACTTCACGAACATCCCTGCCCTGCTGGCGAACCCAGCCCCAGTTGCGGCTCGATTGCTCGCCACCGATCCGGCCCTTCTCGCAAACCAGGACCGACACCCCTTTCTTCGCCAACGCCCAGGCCGTGGAACATCCGATGATGCCGCCTCCCACAACAACAACGTCAACATGTGTGGGAAGATCACTTACTGTCGTGAGCGGTTCGACAAATGGCGACATCGCTTAATCTCGCAATATGGAGTGCATGGACCGGATTGATCATCCGTCCTGATAATATTCGACTAGTACCACGTGACGGCTGCACGCTTGAGAGTCGAATTGCCGCATTCCAGGCCTTATCACCATGACGACACTGAAAAACATTGCTAGCGTGCTCCATCATCAACTCCCGGAAAGACCGCTAGCGATGCCACGTTCCCTGACCGATTTCAAAGTTCTGACGTTCGATTGTTATGGAACCCTGATCGATTGGGAAAGCGGCATATGGGACGCCTTGCAACCTCTGATAGCCTCAAGCGGGCGTAACGACATCGATCGCCAGACAGCCCTGGCAACCTTCGCTCAAGCTGAACACCGACAGCAAGCCGACACACCCAATCTGACCTACCCTGAACTCCTGACCAGTGTTCACCGCGGTGCCGCCGAATTGTTGAACATCGAAACCTCCGACGAGATGGACAAGACCTTTGGTACCTCGGTCCCCCACTGGCCCGCTTTTCCGGACACTGCCGACGCCCTTCGCGTTCTCAAGCAGCACTACAAACTTGTCATCCTCTCCAACGTCAACAGAGCCGGATTTGCGGCATCCAACAAGAAGCTCGGCGTGACCTTCGATGCCATCTACACGGCTGAAGACATCGGATCGTACAAGCCCGATCCGGCAAACTTCCAATACATGTTAGATCATCTGAGATCCGATCTGGGATTAGAGCGGGAAGACATCCTGCACACGGCTCAAAGTCTTTTCCACGACCATGTCCCGGCCTCTGGGCTAAATCTGTCAAAGGCATGGATCGACAGACAAGGCTTGTCCAAGGGTGGCGACTGGGGTGCCACCGCCCATGTGGCTGATCGTCCGGAGTTCGACTTCATCTATTCAACCATGCGGGAAATGGCCGACGCCGTTCAAGCGGCTGCCAGTTAGCCAGACTCATGTTCCGCACTCTGAGGAAATACCATGTCAGACACAACCGTTGAACCGATCCCAAGTGGCGATGTGCGGCTGGATGAAACTGTTCCTGCCTGTGCACCCTGGAGCAGTGTGGTCAAGAAAGGCGAGACACTTCGCCTGATCGATCTGGACGGACAGCAGGCAATCGACTTCCTCTGCTACAACGCAGCCGATGTTTCAGACCGCTATCATGCTGCCAACACAATCAAGATCCCCGGCCAGGTGTATCTCAACAAAGGATCTGTCCTTTGGTCGGTGCATGCTCATAAACTGATGACGATCGTCGAGGATACCTGCGGCATGCACGACACCATCTTCGGATGTTGTTCCTTTGCTCTGGATGAAGTGCGCTATGGCGCTACCAATTCCGAATGCTGCCAGAGGAACTTTGAACGTGAACTCGCCAAGCACGGCATGGGACCTGAAGCGATTGTCTCGAACGTCAATTTCTTCATGAACGTTCCAATAGAACGAGATGGCTCTGCCGGCATCGTGGACAGCTTGTCCAAACCCGGCGACTACGTCGACCTTAAGGCCGAAATGGATGTGCTTGCGGTTCTTTCAAATTGCCCGGAGGCGCTGAACCCCGCAACCGGTTCCGGTCCAACACCTGTCCGCGTCATGATCTACTGATATTCAACAGGCCCTAGATCAAGATTTGATCTGGCTCGTCAGCGCCCGGCCAATGACAATGTTCTGGATGTCACTGGTGCCGTCCATGAACTCCGTTACACGACATCCTGACAACTGGCGAGCCAACGGATAGTCACGCTTGAGGCCGTTCGCGCCCATGATCTGCATTGCGGACGCGAGTCCGTCGAACACGCTGCGGGCGGTGAATTTCTTCACGTGGGCGGCGATGACCGTCGTGTCCTCTTCACGGTCAAACATGGCCGTGGCCCTGAACGTCAACTGCCGGCTCGCCTCAAGTTGCGTTGCAATTTCACACAACTTCCATTGCTGGCCCTGATGCCGGGAGATCGGTTGACCAAATGCTACGCGGGCTTCGGCATAGTCGAGTGCGGTTTCCAGTCCCGCCTCAAGAACCCCGTTGCAGATCGCACCAACGCCAATTCGCGCAACATCGATGCCCCTCATGGCCCGTTTGAAGCCTTCTCTCGGCGGCGCAATCATGTCCTCGGCCGGCACCCTGCAATTGCGCAGAGTTGCACCACAGGCCCCCATGGCGTGTGATCCAAGCAGATCGTATGCTGCCCCGAACTCAATTCCCTCGGCACCGGCATCGACTGCGAATGCGGCTATTCCCTTGGAACGTGATCCAGGATCGGTTTGAACGAATACCGCCAGATAATCTGCAATCTTGGCGTTGGTGATCCAGGCTTTTTCGCCGCTAAGAACATAGGCGTCGTCGTCTCTGTGGGCACTCGCGACAATCTCCGTTGCGTCGGATCCGACACCCGGTTCGGTCAACAGAAAAGCCCCTATCGCCTCACCTGACATCATTCTTTGAAGATATCTGTCGCGGATACGATCGTTGGTCCCCCGGGCCAGACTGAAGACCGCATTGCAATGTACGGCAAGCGCGCAACTAAACCCGACGTCGAACTTGGCAAGTTCGCCAAGAACACAGGTAAACGCGGTGAAAGTGGCCCCCTTTCCGCCGAGCGCTTCCGGCACGAGAAGAGGTGCCACAAGTCCGGCGGCTGCGCGGAGTGTCTCCGTATGAGACGCATGCCCCTGCTCCCAGCTCTCGGCGAACGGTTGAATTCGTCGGGAGCCGAAATCACGCGCCTGTTCGATGAGTTTTCCGTCAATGGGGGTTTCCGGGCCAGATGCAAGTTGAAGTCCCATGTCTTCGTCTCCTTAAAGTCTGCCAGACTTCGCTGACCTCACGGAAGGTCCATTCAGTTGAACCGGTCCGGCGAGAGAACCGCAGGGTCGCCCCCTGCTGCCACGATGTCTTCGGGCACGTGTTCGTCAAGAATGAGAGCCGCAGCCAGTCGCGAAAGTGCCGGTGACGTCTGGATGCCGTAGCCCCCCTGGCCTGCCAACCAGAAGAAACCGGAAATTTCGGGATCGAACCCGACTACAGGATCCCCGTCACTGCCAAATGTCCTCAATCCGCCCCAAGTGTGATCCAGACGCATGACTTCCATGTCCATCACCTGTTGAAACTTGTCGATGGCCTCTGCGATCAACATGTCATCGGCCCAGGCATCGTGGGGCTCGACCACTGTCGCATCGGCGGGCGAGACCATGAGTTTTCCACTCATGGGTTTGAAATAGAATGTCTCGCCTGCACCGAAGACCAACGGATAGTTTGAAACATCCCAACCCTCCGGAGGCGTAATCAGTGCTGCACTTCGTCTCTTGGGCTGAAGGCCTACCGGTCGGGCGCCGGCTAAACCAGCGACGACGTCGCTCCAGGCTCCTGCGGCATTGACGATAAATGGTGCCTGCCAACTCCCGGCGGCCGTTTCGACGAGCCAGCACTCCCCGGATCGAGACAGGGCTTGCACGTCGACCTTGCAATGCAGTTGGCCGCCCAATCTGCGGAACTCGCGCAGGAAGCCCTGGTGCAGCAGATCAACGTCGATATCCAAGGCTCCATCATCTATTAGTGCCGTCGTGATCGCATCGGTTTTCAAAGGCGGCACACGGTTGTTTGCTTCCTCCAGCGTAATATGGACCATGCCCACAGCCTCGGCGTCGCGGACATGGGGCTCATCGCCTTCGCCACCGACCATGAGGATGCCCCGCGGCGAAAGAAGCGGCCCGTCGCAGAACCCATCATGCGGTGAGAGAAAGAAGGGCCGGCTTGCATCGGTCAGGGCGATCACCGAAGGCGGGCCATACCCTGGTACAAATGTTGCCGCAGACCGCCCCGTCGAGTGATAGCCTGGCTGGTCTTCACGTTCCAGGAGAACGACGTTTGCGTGATGCGCAAGCCTGGCGGCAACCGATGCGCCGGCAATGCCCGCGCCAATCACGATGATGTCTGTGTCTATTGTCATTGCTGTTTTCCGCAAATTCGGTGGTGCTACTGTATGGCGCTGCCCTGCATCACGTTGAACTGTGAGGATGCAAACGCAGGGTAAGTTGTGGCGATCGTTCGAGCGACATCGCCTCTGATCAGGGAAAGCGTTTCATTGTCAGGCAATTGCGTTATCGGCACTGTCTCAGGAATATCAAAATCAAAACCGGTATTGTCCCGCACTTCTTCCACGCTAAAGCCCGGGTGAACACTGGCGAGCCTGAAACGGCTTTGCTTTCGGCTGAAGTGCATCACACATAATCCGGTCACCAAGGCGTGGGGTCCACCGGGGCGAAACACGTTGGGAGCGCTTGTGCCCGGAGCACTGATGAAGTCGACTCTGGGCACAAAAACCCTACGCGTATGCTCTTCCTTGAACAAGATCACGCGCGGCACCATAAAATACAGGTAGGCTGAACCAAAGGCCCCTGACCAGCGGGTGTCCATTTCCGGATACGCGCCAAGACCGTTCAGATTGATGTTGGCCTGTCCGTCAATTTGCCCCCCGCTCAGGAAGAACGCGTCCAGCCTGCCCTGACCAGCACAATCGAACAGGTCGACGCCGCCGTCGGTCCGAAACTCAGGCAGATCACATCCGATTATGGAGACCTTTGCGTCGTTGTGCGCGCGCGTCAGAAGGGCCGCAGAGCCTGGAATCGGGGATAACACCCCAACGGCAATGTGCCGGCAATCGCTCAACAAGCGAGAGATCGCTGTGATCATGAGTTCCGTGCGGGAAATATCCTGCATTACTCCGCGGCTACAGGGGTGGAACGCACTCTTGCCTCTATGTACTGGCCAAGCCCATCAGCCGTCGCCGCTGCCATACGATAGTTTTTGATTTCGTCAACGTCCGTGTCGTATCGCCCGGGCAGACTCATCGGCCAAGCGCCCTGTTCCGCAGGGGCTACACCAGTAATGTAGAATGCGGGAATTGCACCAGCACTCAGTCGAACGTCTTCAAGGATGTTGTCGTCAACAATCTCTTCTGCGGTTGCAAAGGATTGTCGTGCTGCCTGTGCCATGATCCGAAGTTCCGCCTGACGTCCGATCCAGACATTGCCGAAACGATCCGCAAGTGGCACATGCATCATCGTAACGTCGGGCCGAATGGCAGGAACGGTTACAATCGGATCGTCCGACCCGTGCGGATTGTCGATGACAACGAAATCTGTTCGATGTGCAAGCACGTCCGAACCGATCAAGCCGCGAATCGGCATGAACGGGATGCCCTTTTGGGCGGCCTGCAAACCCGCATAGATTGCCGGGCATGTCGCATCCAGGATCTTCACCTGCCCGGTCTTGACGGCCCGGGTGAAACAGGGTGCGGGACCATGCTCTCCAAACGAGACGCCCGCCGTTTCAATTGTGGATACGCATCCCGCTCCGATCAAAAGATCCGGCAGCATCCCTCCGGTCGGGACGGTTACAAGATGAAGATCTTTCGCGCCGCGCCTGACTAATCCTCGGGCGATTTCCATCGGCACCCCTGCATCCTTGAACGCGGCGACCTTGGAGCCATCAACGATCAACTCTGCAATTTCTTCTATGCTGCAGATGGTGGAACAAACCTTCATGGGCAGGTTTCGTCAATTGTCATGCGCTATACATTCTTACGTGGCCGGTTGCGGGCTTGCCGTCGTTTTTTCTGGTCCGCTTTCCTCTTTCGTTTCAGCAGGCGGCGGCAACGCTTCGGCTGGTACCTCAAGGGTTTCGACTGCCTTGATGGTCTCGGCGTCCACGTCGGTCGGGGCGGTCGCGGCGGCATCTCGAACCGGCTCTGCGGTCACAGGCTCTTCAATTGCGGGGATTGGCGCCTGCTCTTCAATAAACGGCGTAAGCTTTGCCCTGAATTCGTTGGCAAGATCACTGTACCCTCTTGACAGGGCGATCAGATATCTGCGGAAGAGTGACGCGCCGAGAGCCACGTCGAATTGCCCGCTTCCCCTGAGGCTCTCTTCGATCTTCGATATGCCTTCAAGATATGCCGGTTGGGCGTAGCGGCCCGCCGCTCCGAACTTTTCAGGCGAACCGAAATGGGTATCAAAAAGCCTCGACATGGCCGTCACCCCCGCGGAAACAACAATGTACCTGTCCGGGTTCCGGTCATCAGTGGTTGCGAGCAATCGTGCAAACTCTGCTCTAAGCGCTTTTCTGGACTTGCCTTCCCTGTTCTGCGACGCCCCGCCCTTGATATCGCGCCGCTTGATGGCGCGAATTCCAATATCCAACGCAATGATAACGGGTAACGCCATGATACAGATGATCAGCCACGGCTTGATGTCTTCGGCCTGCTCCTGTGCCGGCACTATTGCCAATCCGGCTTCTTTAGCAAATTCCGCCCCGAACCACGCACCGGCCAGGCCCAGGGCGTCCACTGCCGCCACGATCAACAGCACGGCAATTGCGGTCAAGACCCTTGCCTTCAGAATATTATCCAACAGGGTCACGAGGCCACGGACATGGAGTTCGACAATGCCGAGCGCGGCTGCCGCGAGAAGAAAAAATGTGGCACCGGACACGAGAACCCATTGGAGTGAATCGGATACACCAAAGTTCAAGCCACAAACGATCAGTCCGACAATAAACGCGAGAACGTAAGTTACGATATGCATTGCGCAGTCTGCCTCCCTGCACGGTATGGTTCCTTGCAGGGCACGTTAGCGCAAAGCAGTGACACACGGCAATCTATGTCGGATCCAGGTGTGAATAACATCTGGCCGCGGATGGGAAGGATCACTGGAGTCCGTTACTCCAGATAGGTCCGAAGGCCTTCAAGGCATCCGATCCATCCAGCTTCATGCCCCTCCTGTACGGACGGGCTGGGTATCCTTGAATGTTCGACAATCACTTCGGTTTTACCGGAATTGTCCACGAAACGAACGGACACGCGCTCAGACAGACCGCCCGGCTGTGTTGTGGCCGGTTCCGTACACCAGGAATACACAAGGAGGTTCGGTGGGTCGATGCGCTCAAATTCACCCCTGATCCACAAAATCGAACCGTCAGCGAACCGGTTGGCGATGCGATAGCTGCCGCCAACCCGCAGATCCACAGTGCAGTCAGAACACGTTACATGAGCCGGCCCCCACCATTTCACGATGTGTTCAGGCTCGGCCCAGGCCCGGAACACGGCCTCAGCATCACCATCGATCGTTTTGCGAACGACAAGAGTAAGCTCGGCCTCGGATTCCTGAGATGATTTCATTTTTTAATTTTGTCACTCGTTCTGGGAGCCCGTGACGCCTTTCATGTGATGTGCCAGGGACTCCAGAGAACCTTCCCAGAAACGTACGTAATGGTTTAACCAGGCGTGAGCGTCCAGCAGGGAGTCCTCATTGAGGGAGCAGACGCTTGTGCGGCCGGATACGTTCTTATGGATCAATCCAGCACCTTCAAGAGTCTTCAAGTGTTTCGACACAGCATTGAGCGACATCGGGAAGGGCTCAGCCAAAGTGGTCACGTTGGCCGGCCCCTCGGTCAGTCGCCGCACAATTGAGCGCCGTGTCGGATCGGACAAGGCGTGGAATATGCGATCCAGGCTGTCGTCGATCTGCATATTACTCATGGATCTCTCGAGGTTGGCTTGACTATATTCAACCATATGGTTGAATAACACGAAATACAAGTCCACCGTACACACTGCAGAGAGGATACTGTCCATGTCGACGAGCATTCACCAGACTGTTGAATTCAACGCAACGCCTGCGCAAATTTACGAGGTGTTCATGGACGAGGACGTTCATAGCAATTTTGCCGGCGGTACGTCCAAAATCAGTAGGAACGTCGGCGGATTTGTCTCCATGCATGACGGTCAGATTGTTGCCCGTAATCTGGAACTGGAACCGGGCCGGAAAATTGTGCAGGCGTGGCGGGTTTCGGCATGGGAGGAAGGTGTCTACACGCTCCTTCGCATTCAAATGGCCGGTGTCGGAGACAAGACGTCCGTCACACTGGACCAGACCGGCTGCCCAGAAGAGATGACCGAACACTTGGCAGCCGGATGGCAGGCGCGGTACTGGGATCCGCTGACCGTCCGATTCAAAACCGCCTGATTGACTTGTGTTTTCCTAAGTTGCACCGCATTTTCAATATGCTAACGTTGGCCATCTCTTGTCGGAAAGGATAGGTCATGCGACTTTATAGAACTGCCTTTGGTGCCCTGCTCTTGAGTACGGTTTGTGTTCAAGCCGCAGACAGGGACGTCATTATCAAGTCCTGTCTTGAGGAACTGAAGATGTCAGCCAAAGCCTGTGATTGCATAGCCGACCGGGTCCAAAAGGAATTCAGCGAACCACAGCTCGCGTTCTTCTTGGGCATCATTACAAAGGACCGGGCTGCCATGGCGACTGCCCAGAAAACCCTCTCACCAGGCGACATGCCTATTGTTGCCGACAAGATGGAACAACTCCCGCAGGAATGCGCGGCGGGTTGAACTTTCGCCGACTTGTGTTGCGGTGAAACTGTCCTGCGTCGGAACCTGCCAAACCGACATCTACCAGGGCCAGTGAAGTCGGGCTTTCAGACGTAATTTGGCACCGTGAGGAGTATGCCATGAAACAACTACGGTTCATTTTGACCTTGGCAACATTCATTCTGACATCTGCTTCATTCGGAGGCACTGCCCAGGCCGCCGAACGTGGCATGATCATTCTCGACGGATCCGGGTCGATGTGGGGCCGGATTGACGGCTCGCCAAAAATTTCAATTGCACGCGAAGTTCTGTCCCAAGTACTTCAGTCGACACCACCCGATCTGTCGCTCGGCCTCATGACGTATGGTCATCGTGAAAAGGGAAACTGTGCTGACATCGAGGTGCTTGTTCCCATTTCATCCAACCCGGGTACACGGATCAGCAAGGCCGCAAATGAGTTGAGTCCGAAGGGCAAAACCCCCTTGACGGATGCCGTGCGGCAGGCCGCCGAGGCATTGAAATACACCGAGGACAAGGCAACCGTCATTTTGATTACGGACGGCATTGAAACCTGCAATGCAGACCCTTGCGCACTCGCCCGTGAACTCAAGAAAACCGGCGTCGGCCTGAAAGTGCATGTGGTGGGGTTCGGACTTTCCGCGGAAGAAGGCCGTCAGGTCTCCTGTATCGCGGACGAAACCGGCGGCCTGTACATCCAGGCGGACGATGCAAACGCCCTCGGCGAGGCGTTGACAGATTCGGTTCTGGAAGTAACGGAAGCCGGAGCGGAACAGCCCCTCGCTGAGGAGGCAGAGGAAGCGGCGGAATTGCCAGTTGCAAGCCTCGACGCCCCTGAAACGGTGGAGATTGCAAGACGGTTCGACGTGACGTGGGACGGACCCGGCGAAAAATATGATTACGTTTCTCTGTTTGATCCGACTGGAAACAACGGTGACGGCAAGAGGCTGCGTGATCGCCGGGTTCAAAGTGTGGGATTTGAAAAACGGCAAGTCACCCTCGTCGCACCCGTCAGGCCAGGGATTTACGAACTCCACTATTATTACGGCACCAGCCGCCAGGTTATCGGCAAAAGGAACATCGAAATTGTCGACGCCGAGGTGTCCCTGTCGGCATTACCCACAGTCGATATCGGCCGTCAGTTCAAGGTTGAGTGGGTAGGGCCAGGCGCGCGCCGGGACGTCATTCAGATTGTTGATCCCGCGGCCAACCAAGGCGAGGGAAAGGCGATCCGCGGCAAGCGCCTGGTCAACGACGATTTCGACAACAAAACTGTTCAACTCGTTGCACCGGCAAAGCCCGGTTTTTACCAACTGCAATACTGGAACGGAGAGAACAACAAAGTGCTGGCGACCCGGGAGATTGAGGTTCTCGAAGCAGAAGTATCTCTTACCGCGCCACAGAGTGTAACGATCGGTGCGACTTTCACCATTGAATGGATCGGTCCGGGCGGACGCCGGGACGCTGTTCAGATCGTCGACCCCAAGAGCAATCAGGGCGAAGGCAAACGTTACCAGGAGAAACGGCTCACCAACGGTGACTTCGACAATCGAAAGGTCCGGTTGCCGGCACCGGCACGCCCGGGCCTTTATGAATTGCGCTACTGGAACGGTGAAAACCGCACTGTTCTCGCCACCCGCCAATTGGAAGTGGAGGATGCCGAAGTCAGTATTGATGCCCCTGACAGCATCGGCATTGGCGAGACAATAAAGATATCCTGGGTTGGCCCGGGTGGCCGACGCGATACAATACAGTTGTTTGATCCCGATACCGGAGGTGGCCGCAGCAAGGTGTTGCGATACAGCAGACTGTCAACCGGCGATTTCGATGGACGGACGGTCAAGATAATAGCGACCGCCACGCCCAGGCAGCTGTTGTTGCGCTACTGGAATGGTGACAGTCGCCTGGTTCTGGCAACAAGGCCGATTGAAATCAAGGCGAGCATCGTCACGGTGAACGGCCCGGAGACGGCGTCGGCCGGCGAGTCCTTTTCCGTGTCCTGGCAGGGTCCAGGTGCCTATCGTGATTCAGTACAGGTCTTTGACCCAACTGCCGGAAAAAACGGAAAAACACTGACGTCTTCACGGCTCGTCAATGGTGACTACGACGGTCGCAAGGCCAAGCTGAAGGCTCCGAAAAAGCCCGGTAACTATTTGTTGCGTTACTGGAACTCGGATAACAACACAGCCCTGGCGGAAACGCCGATTACAATAAACTGAATTTCTGACACGGATTTGCGAACCAAATAATGCAGCCCAAAATTACGGATCCGGAAATATTGGAATACATCCGGCTGGTCCACGAGAACTATCCGCCTAATCCGAACGAACTGTCCGCCGAAAAGGACCGCCAGTGCTACGACCGGTTGTGTGCTTATTTTCAAGGTGATCGGCCTGACGACGTCATCGTAGAAGATGCCGTTGTCGAGGCACAGTCGCCAAACCGGGACCTGCCGGTCCGGCGTTACAGAACCGGATCACGCCAAGCGGACGAACGCCCGATCCTGCTCTATTTTCACGGAGGCGGTTTCATTGTCGGCGGCTTGGAGAGCCATGATTCGATCTGCGCGGAGTTGTGTGTGAACAGCGGGCTGGAGGTTGTTGCGCTTGACTACCGCCTGGCCCCTGAGCATCTCTTTCCTGCCGCTCTGGACGACGCTCAGGCAACATACCTTCAATTGCTGAATGAAGGGCGACCGGTAATCGTCGGCGGTGACAGCGCCGGAGGCAATCTGGCGGTAGGCGTTTGCCTGCGTGCAAAACGGCTGGGATTCGGCATGCCATTTGGTCAGCTCCTGATATATCCGGGGCTTGGCGGCGATCCCGGGAAAGGCTCCTACATCGAGAATGCTGAGGCACCTATGCTGACCCGGGCCGACTGCATTCATTACTTCAGAGTCTATTCCGGAGGCCAGGAGCGCGGTGTCACCGATGACCCGGAACTGTCGCCACTTCTGGCGGATAACTTTGTCGGGTTGCCGCCAGCAGCCGTGTTCGGGGCCGACGTTGATCCGTTGCGCGATGATGCCTCCAACTATGCCAGACGTCTACGTGAAGACGGCATCTCCGTCAGGCACTCAAACGATGAGCAACTGGTACACGGGTATCTTAGAGCACGAAGGATAAGCAGCCGCGCAGCGAAGAGTTTTGCCGCAATCTGTGACTCGCTATCCTGGCTTGCCGGCACGGAATGAACCAAGAGGCGGGCATCGGAGGCAAGACAATTACACCCGGGCAGACATAGCGCAGCACCACGAGGCAAATGTCTGGTCGTCAGCCGCTGCGGCCAATCTCCTGCAGGCGATCGTAAAGAGCTTTTGGCAGTTTTGCGGACCCACTTGCGATCGCCTCCTCGGCCTTTCGCCTGGCACTTTCACCGGGAAGCCGGATCTCATCGACCCCCTCCTGCCGTCGCGACTCCTTCAATCGTGTTTTCAAGGTTGAAACGGCATTTTTGAACGCTCCCTCGGGCCCAAGCGCGGAAGGTTGTATTGCGATGAATGCCATGCCCCGGTTGGTCGCTGCGTCTTCGTCACCAAAAATGCCCGCGCCGACCAGAGGGCCTGTCAACAATTCAATCATCATGGCCAATCCAGAACCTTTGTGTTCGCCAAACGGCATGATTGCGCCGTCGAGCGCCGTAGCCGGATCTGTTGTGGCCTGGCCTGATGAATCCACAGCAACGCCAATGGGCAGAAATTCATTACGGTTGCGCGCTTCAATGAGTCCGAACCAGGCCATTGCCGCGGTTGCCATGTCGAGCACTAAAGGGTCGGTATCGGTCGGCACGGCAATTGCTATCGGATTGGTGCCGAACACCGGGTCGATGCCCCCGGCAATGGCCATCACCTTGGGCGATCCCGCCAGGACGATGCCGATATACCCCTCCGCTGCCATTTTCTCGGCGTAATATCCAATCGCGCCAGTTGATGTGCTGGTGTTGCACGTGCCTACAAAAGCAATCCCGAATTCACCTGCAATCCGGATCGCCTCTTCTGTCGCCATGTAGGACACGACCATCCCTGAACACTGATTTCCATTCAGCCTCAAGGTGGCTCCGTGGGAAGACACCACACCAACCTGTGAGGCTTCCCCAGGCGGCGTTACCGTGCCCTCGACAATCTTGACCAGGCCCTGATTGTTGTCGCGCAACTGGGCGTACATGAGCACGTCACGTACGATATCCGCTTCGAATCCTTCGAGACCTATTTTGATTAGGCAGACTTCAACGAGGTCTTTCAGTTCATCAAGCGGAACGGCCACTAATTCAACATCTGACATTTCGTTCTCACCTTAGTCCCAAAGGTTAAAACTGATATCCGTCAAGGGTCAGACCGCGCGCTCGTTGAGCGCCGGACATATTTTGTAATCAACACCTTATGCCCAACAATGCCGTGTAAGGACACGGGTGTCGAGGGGTCTTGATATCCGGCACCGCCACATAAATGCCACGATGATTATAAAATTAGGACAATGGTTCGCCATTTTGTGAATTTTCAGGGAACCAAATTTGGGTAGGATCGTTATTGGAAACCAGTGCAGTTGAAACATCGATTGCACACACGATATTGACCCTATGCCGGAAATCACGTCGGCGGGGAACATGAAACCAGACGATCGCCAATCAAGCGAGGGATGAAGCAGAATGGATCGACGGTCACTATTATTCGGCGGAATGGCATTTGCCGCATCAGGCACAACTGCATTCGCAGAAGCATTGGAAGTACATTTCAATTTCAAGTCGGCTTACTCGAACAACGGTTCCTTTAGCAAAAGATACCGAGGCAAAAGGCGGGTCAAGTATTCGACCGATGAGCGGCCCGGCACAATTATCATCAGCACCAGGGAACGCGCTCTGTATTTTGTGTTGAACAATCGCGAGGCCATTCGTTATGGCGTCGGCGTCGGACGACAGGGGTTTTCCTGGACCGGCGTAGCCAACATCAAACGAAAAGCAGAATGGCCCTCCTGGCACCCGCCAAAGGAAATGATCGAACGCGAACTCAAGCAATACGGTCGCAGGATTCCTGACTTCATGCCCGGCGGACCGGAAAATCCTCTTGGTGCCAGGGCACTTTATCTGTTTCAGGGCAACAAGGATACGCTCTACCGTATTCATGGAACAAATCGCCCGGGTTCCATAGGGCTGGCGGTTTCCAGTGGATGTATCCGGATGCTCAACAACGAAGTCGTTGATCTCTACAATCGGGTCAGTCACGGCGCAAAAGTTGTCGTCGTTTGACCGCCACACGGTTTCAGAACAGCGGGGCCACAAGTTTGGCCCCGCTTTTTTTGTCAGCGTTATCTCCAAGTTTGTATGATCACGAACCCGTTTGTCGGAACTTTTCCGCTTCGGGGACGTAATAAGGTTAAATCACAATTCTAGACACATGGCGGAGACACCAGTTGGCCAAAGAACGCGATGCCATACGATCGGAATTCGATCAGGTCCTGGAGACACAACTGGATGCGCTCTATCGCACAGCCTATCGCATGTTGTCCTCGCGGGAAGATGCTGAAGACGCGGTGCAGGACACATGTGGCAAGGCATTGCGAAGTCTCGGTACTTTCAAGCCCGGAAGCAGCATGGCGGCTTGGGTATTCAGGATCCTGTCGAATACCTGTATCGACAAGATCCGGGCTCGCAAACGCGCGGTGCACATCCCAATCGACTCCGAAACTGTCGCCCACCGCCCGGAGCTTCGGCAGACCGACGCCACCCCCGAACAGGAAACACAACGCAACACAGTGAAACGGCGTCTCAAGGAAGCCATCGACTGTTTGCCCGACGAAATGAAACCGGTGGTTCAACTCGTCATCATTGAAGAATTCAGCTACTCGGATGCCGCTCATGCTCTCGAGTTGCCTATCGGTACGGTTCGCTCACGTTTAAGCAGAGCCCGTCAGAGGCTATGTTATGCGCTGGCAGATGTTCTGGACGTGCCGACAACACATGCCGTACAAGCACCGTCGTCTCCACCTCTTCGCATTGTGAAGTGAGGCAGATCATGACAATCAACGACTGTAAAATTGACCTGGAAGCTTTTGTCGACGGACAGTGTTCGCCGCAGGACTCGTCAAATGTTCTTTCACATTTGGCCGAATGCGACCGCTGCGCCAAGGAGGCCCTCAGACTGGAGCAGCTTTCCTTGCTTCTTCGCGATGAGTTTGGTGCCGAGACGGCTCCGGGCTCGCTTCGTGAGTCCGTGGAAGAACTGAAGACCCTCCCTGACCCGACGGACGTGCCAGCACCATCTTTCCTCGGCAGACGAAATTTTATGGTAGGTGCAGGAGGAGCACTTGCCGCAGGTGTGGTCGGGTTCATGTTGTTACCGCCCGTTCTTAACACAGTCTCGGGCCCCACCGATCTCATTCAGACGTTCTTTGAGGACTTTGAAACATATCTGCTCAAGGGCAAGGTCGTGGATGTTGCCGAGCAGGACATGGTTGCCCTCGCCTCCTGGTATGAAGCTCGTCTGAATTTTCCATTGCCGCCGCTGCGATCCCACGGTGACGGCATTGCCCTCACAGGAGGCCGATTGTGCTGGCTTCTTCATCGCCGGCTTGCCTCGCTGAGTTATAGTGGCGATGACGGTCCGATGTTGCTCTACGTCATGAAGGCGGACGAGCTTGAACTGCCAGAAGGGCAGAACTACGATTCGCTGGGTTCCGAGTTTTCCTGGCATCGCCACGGGACCAAGACCGGCGTGGTCTGGAAGAAACACGGACTTGTGTTTGCACTGATCGGAAACCGCGAACTGAAACGGATGGAGGAAATTGCCGTTTCATTGGCCGGCCCGCGTCGCACTAAGGCTTAAACTAGACTTTCCGAGACTGACAATTCAGCCGTAACATTCGGACACCTTCGAGAATAATGCCCAAGGAAGCAGATCCAAAAGCTCTTGACCGACGCAAATTCGCATCAAGTGTATCTGCGTCCCTCCTCTTGCTGCCGTCATCGGCAACACTGGCGGCGGCGGCTGTCGTAACCCCCCGGCAAACCGACGGCCCGTTTTATCCAGACCGCAAAGACAGGTTCTCTGACGTCGACAACGATCTTGTTCTGATCTCCTCGAAGACCAGAGAGGCCGGCGGCACGATCTTGCATCTTGGCGGAACAGTACTTGATGCTAACGGCCACCCCCTTACAGGTCAGATTGTTGAAATCTGGCAATGCGACATTAATGGCCGCTATCTGAGCCACAAGGACTGGTCGCTCAGACGGTCACGGGACACATATTTTCAGGGATTTGGTTCAGCTCACACGAGTTCCAATGGCCATTACCGGTTCAGAACCATAAAACCTGTGCCCTATACCGGCAGAACACCACATATTCACGTCAAGGTCCGCGGCACATCCGGGGAAACCCACACAACGCAGATGTATTTGGCGGGTGATGCCGGGAATGCACGCGATGGTCTCTACAACAGACTCTCGCGGAGAGAACAGCAACAGGTGACCGTCGTGTTGCGTCCAACCGAAAATCAAGACCTTGAAGCTGATTTCAACATCGTTGTGCCGTGGCGGGCATAACCTCACCGGGCTTGAGAAATTGAATCAGGTTACAAGACTAAAGTATTTCATCTTCGTCAAAAAGCGGTGCTGACTCCAGCTCCGATTCCAGGCTCTCGATGGTGTCTTCAAGGGCGTCTGCGTCGCTAACCTCGGCTACGTGGTAAAGCGCGTCTCCGCGGTTCACCACCGGCAGATTGGTGCGACCGATAACGATGCCGCTCCAGGTAGAAATCACTTCGGTCTCGGATGTTCCGAATGGATCTGCGATGACCCCGAGGCCCTCGCCCGCAACAACGGTATCTCCGGTTTTTCGATAGGCCCTGAAGACCCCGCCGTCAGTCGCCCGAATCCAATGACTGGATAATGAAATTGCCGACTGCGCGGCAGACGGCTTTACGTGGCGGCTGGTAATCATTCCCAGATGTTCCATAACCCGCAAAACCCCCATCACGCCTGCACGGATAGCCATTTCATCAAACCGAAGGGCCTCGCCTGCCTCATAGAGCAGCATATCAATACCATGATCGCGCGCGGCAGAACGCAGCGTTCCTTCCCGTAACCTGGAGATCAGAACGACGGGTGCGCCAAAGACCTTAGCCAATTGAAATGAGCGGCCTCGCCTGGCGCTTAGCCTGATCTGCGGGAGATTGGAACGGTGACGGCCGGCCGTGTGGAGGTCGATCCCGACATCGGAGCGCAATACGATCTCATTCATGAAAAGGTCGGCGAGTTGACTGGCGAGCGATCCCTTTTCACTTCCCGGAAAACTCCTGTTGAGATCGCGTCCATCGGGCAGATAACGCGAATGGGAAATGAACCCATAGGAATTGACGACCGGTGCCGCCAACAACGTGCCGCGGATCTTGAGCAGGGACCTGTGGCGCAATATTCTCCGGATAATTTCCACACCCAGAACTTCGTCGCCATGAATCGCCGCGCTGAGGAACAGTACCGGTCCGTCGGTGAGGCCATGGAACACCTCCACGGTCATGTTCATGGGAGTGTGATCGGACAACATGCTTATGGGCAAGTCGACCGATCGCCGTTCACCGGGGTCGACACTTTGGTCGCCTATTTCAAAAGGGTGTCTGCGAGACATATTTGCAGTAGAGCTTTCAGGATTCATGGCGGGCGAGGTTGTTCAACCCTGCCCCTTGGTCGTGATCCGACCTTTTTTTGCGTTGACTTCCAGAAACTCGATTATTTTGCCTGCGACGTCAATGTTGGCAGCGGCTTCAATGCCTTCCAATCCCGGAGACGAGTTCACTTCCATCACAACCGGACCGTGATTGGAGCGGAGCATGTCTACGCCGGAAACATTCAGCCCCATCGATTTGGCGGCCCGGATGGCGGTCGATCGTTCTTCCGGTGTTATTTTCAGGCGTTCTGCGCTGCCGCCGCGGTGAAGGTTTGAGCGGAACTCGCCTTCAGCGCCGGTACGCTTCATGGCACAGACGACCTTGTTTCCGATAACAAGCGCACGAATGTCGACGTTTCCCGCCTCCTTGATGAACTCCTGAACAAGAATATTGACGCCGGCCCCGCGGAACGCCTCAACCACTGACTTCGCCGAACGATGGGTATCGCCCAGGACGACACCAATGCCTTGTGTCCCTTCGAGAAGTTTGATCACGACGGGCGCACCGCCGACAATTTCGATGACTTCATCGGTTCGCTTGGTTTCGTGGGCAAAGGCAGTCACCGGCAATCCAATGCCGTCACGTGCCAGAAGCTGCATGGACCTCAGCTTGTCGCGTGAACGACCAATGGCGACGGACTCATTGAGAGGATAGACACCCATCATTTCAAACTGACGCAGGACAGCCAGGCCGTAATAGGTCTTGGAAG
Source organism: Hyphomicrobiales bacterium (assembly GCA_021775835.1). Next base: position 26,988 of record JAJFHC010000070.1, read on the forward strand.
CCGCAATTCGGGGGATGACTGCGTCAAAACCGGTAAGCTTTTCACCCATGAATCTCAGTTCGGGACGATGGGACGTAATGTTCATGTAGCAGCGCTGGTAGTCGACCGGCACGATCTCGTGGCCCCTGGCCTCGCCAGCCTCGATTATCCGGCGATGCGAATACAGTCCGGCGTTACGCGTCATCAGCGCAATCTTCATGTTCAAACTCCCCTTGCGATCTGCCTATTTGATCTGTTTGTCGCTGTTTTCCGGCAGACCAAGAATGTGTGTTTTACCTGGATGTACGAGGAAGTGACCTCGTATGGTAGCGCGCCCCAAGAGCATAGGGTGGTCCATGCCGCGCCTGTCGGTCAAGGTCACAAGGGCCTTAAACTTGTGTCGGCCGATGCAAATCCGGGTTTCGATGGCATAACGGCTTTCCGCTACGCCAATGGAGCTCTTGACAGTCTTCACGCTGTGAACCTTGGCGGAGACACGGTCATTCACCCGTTTGGCATGTTTTTGTGGAACCACGAACGATATCCAGTTTTCTCCATTGGATTCGAACGGTTCTATGTCCGTGGCACTAAGGGAGGCCGAGCGTGCGCCGGAATCGAGTTTTGCGAGCACCTGTTCGATACCAAGTTCCGGCAGCGCCACAAACTCGCGCCAGCCCGACACGTCCTTTGAAGGATAGCGTTCGCGCGGCGACTTTCGCGGCTTCTTCTTGGTTTTCTTTGCAACAGGCTGGCTCATTTGGAAAATGCACTCAGAGCATTGGCAGGGGTGACGGCCGGTGTGGTGGCGGGAAAGCGCTGTCTATTGCGGCGAGGTCGGCTTCGTCAAGCACGATATCAAGTGCGTCCACATTGGCCTGGACGTGCGTTTTGGATGCGGCCTTCGGAATTGCGATGACTTTTCTACTTCTCAAAACCCATGCAAGGGCCACCTGAAGCGATGTCCCGCCATGTTTCTCGCCGATGGTGGAAAGAACCTGATCATTCTGAAGACGACCCTGCTCCAAAGGCGAATAAGCCATTGGAGTGACATTTTTTGCGTGACAGTCGCCCAGGAGGGCCCATTCGGCTTCGCGGCGGAGCGGGTTGTACAGGATCTGATTGACAGTCGTCTCGTTACCGCCAGGCTCAGAGCACCACTCTTCAAGCTCAGCAGTATCAAAATTGCTGACTCCAAAATGGCGGATCTTTCCATCCTTCTTCAGTACTTCAAATGCTTCAATTGTTTCGTCGAGCGGTACGCTGCCTGGCCAATGAAGCAGGTACAGGTCAATCACATCCGTCCCAAGGCGATCCAGGGATTTCTCACATGCCGCAATGGTCCCTTTGTGGTCGGCATTGAACGGATACACCTTTGATACGATGAAAGCCCGGTCACGCTGACCACGTAGTGCCAGGCCCACCACCTCCTCCGCGCCGCCACCAGCGTACATTTCCGCTGTGTCGATGAGGGTCAGGCCGAGATCAAGTCCAAATTTCAGCGCGTCGGCCTCGGCTTTGTACCGATCGGAACGATCGCCCATATGCCACGTCCCCTGCCCCAGTAAAGGCACCTGCTCACCACCGGCAAAGGTGATAGTTGGTATGGACATGGTAGCGGATCCGGTTGTGGTGTCACAAAAAAGGGGCATCGAATGCCGATCATATCAACCAAAACGGGTTTTGCGGAACATAAAGCCACGAAGTGCTGACATGTTCTTGCTTGTTTTCTTTACGTGTATGAGGCTGCCGAAGTAGTCTTGAGCAATCTATCCTATCACTTGCATGGAGACGCCGATGACGGCCCTGACTCAAAAACAGATCGCGTTTTATGAAGCCAATGGGTTTCTGGTGGTTGAAGATGCTGTCTCGGAATCTCAATTGTTGTCCTTGCGGGCGCAGTTTGCCGAATGGATCGAGGAAAGCCGGAATCACAACGACCCTTACGGCGAAACCATAAACGACAGACCGCGCTTTGACCTGGAGCCCGGACATACAGCAGACCAGCCCGCCTTGCGTCGCGTGAACGCGCCGATAGAGGTGTCCGATGCCTATTATGACGCCATGCGCAACAGCCGCCAGACAGAATGTGTCAGTGATCTCGTCGGGCCCAACGTCAAACTCCACCATACCAAGATCAACTCAAAACTGCCGGGTGCGACGACGGCGGTAAAATGGCATCAGGATTTTGCTTTTACGCCTCACAGCAACGACGATGTGGTTACGGCACTTCTCATGGTCGATGACGTGACCGAGGAAAACGGCCCGCTTGAAGTTGTGCCGGGCTCTCATCTCGGCGCGTTGCACGACCTGTGGCACGGGGGCGTTTTCACCGGTGCCATAGATGACGAGGTTGCCCACCAATGCGCGCAGGATGCCGTATTGTGTACCGGCAAAGCCGGTTCGGTCTGCCTGATGCATTCCCGCCTACTTCACGGGTCTGCACCCAATCGCTCCAGCCAACCGCGAACCTTGTTTATCTGCGTTTATTCCGCAGAAGACGCAGTGCCCCTCTCGCCTAACCCGATGCCGACCCGCCACGAAGGTCTGCTTGTGTGCGGCGAACGCACGGGAACCGTGAGATCGATCGACTATCAGATCAAACTGCCGCAACTTCCCAGCACAGCCTCATTCTTCGACCAACAGGCCGTGCATGCTGATGCCGTCAAGGGGGCTGCATGACCGCCAAGTCGCCCAACATTCTCTTCATCCAGACCGATCAACTGACGGCTTCGGCACTGAGGGCCTATGGCGATACAGTCTGCCAGTCGCCGAACCTGGACCGGCTGGCGGAAGAAGGTGTCGTCTTCGATACGGCGTATTGCAACTACCCACTTTGCGCCCCGTCACGTTTTTCCATGGCTTCGGGACTTCTACCTTCGAAGATCGGGGCGTATGACAACGGGTCGGAGTTTCCAAGTTCAATCCCAACATACGCCCACTACCTGCGTGAACGGGGCTATCAGACCTGCCTCTCCGGCAAGATGCATTTTGTCGGCCCGGACCAGTTGCATGGTTTCGAGGAACGGTTGACGACCGACATCTACCCGTCGGACTTCAGCTGGTCAGCCGACTGGACCGATACCGGACGCAGCGATCCCAATGACGATCGTGCCCTGCGGATTGCGGGACCGTGCCGACGGTCCGTACAGATCGACTATGATGACGAAGTGTGCTTCCGGGCTGTTCGAAAAATCTATGACATTGCACGGTCGAACGATGAGAGACCGTTTTTTCTGCAAGCGTCCTTCACCCACCCCCATGACCCCTACCTCTGCCTGAAGGAACACTGGGACCGGTACGAAGGGCTCGACGTGCCCGCCCCGGCAGTCGGCGCGATGCCGGGAGATGTCCACGACGCGCACTCGCAGCGCCTGTTGTCACTCGTGGGAATGCTCGACAAAAAGTATCCGGACGAGTGGATCGCGAATGCAAAGCGGGCCTACTACGGTTCGATCAGTTATATCGACGACCGCATCGGTGAACTTCTCGCGGCACTCAGTGAAACCGGATTGAAAGACAACACAGTTATCGTGTTCACTTCCGATCATGGTGAAATGCTTGGTGAACGGGGAATGTGGTTCAAACGCACGTTTTTCGAAAAGTCCCTGCGTATTCCCCTGATTATTCATGCGCCCTGGAAGTTCAAACCGGGAAGAGTCGATACGTTCTCATCCCTCCTCGATATCCTGCCGACTTTAATGGCGCTCAGCAGCGACGGCGCGTGGGCTGAAGTTAGCGACACGCTTGACGGCACGAATCTCACACGCTTCATCGGTCAGGCCGGCGTCAGTGAGGTAAGGCCCGTCCTGGCGGAATATTTGAGTGAAATGACGGCAGCGCCGATTTTCATGATCCGGCGGGGACGCTTCAAGTTCATTACCAGTTCGGCCGATCCGGATCTGTGCTTCGATCTTGATGTAGACCCCAACGAATTGGAAAACATCGCTGAGCGCCCGGACATGGAACGCACGATTGCCATATTCCGCCGGCTTGCGAGCGAGACCTGGGATGCGGAAAAGATCACACAAGACGTTCTGCTCAGCCAGCGGCGGCGGCGCCTGATTGAGGATGCGATGGGACAGGGTGAACCGGTCAGTTGGGACTTTGACGAGGAACCAGGGGCCGATGTGCCCTGGTACCGCGGTCAACGAGGCTACAACGAGTGGGCGTTTGAACACATCCCAATCGGCGAAGACTAAACCTCAGGTGCTCCTGGTTGTCAGTGCCAGATATCGGGCATGTTCTCCTGCCGCTTCGCCATGTAACCCTTGAGACCGTCATCGATTCCGGCGTCGAGCAGCGGCTCCTCGTAATCCTTCAACATCTGCTTCCAACGCTTGTTTGCACGCGTCAACACATCTTCGGCACCGTCTTCAAGCCATTGCTCATATGGCCGGTTGTCGGCAAGGTCGGGTTCATAGAAGGCGGTCTTGTAGTTCTTCAGAGTGTGCTCGCAGCCGAAGAAGTGATTTCCCGGACCGACTTCCCGAAACGCGTCCATCGCAAAGCCGTTGTCGTCCAGCGCCAACCCTTTGACGTAGGTGTGCAGCGCACCCAGGTAATCCGCGTCCATGACAAGCTTCTCGTATCCAATGGTCAGCGCACATTCGAGCCAGCCGGCGGCATGAAGAACGAAGTTTGCCCCAGACAGAACTGCCGTGTTCATGGCGTTGACGCTCTCCTGCATGGCCTGCCCATCGGCAATCTTCGAACTGGTGAAAGCCCCGCTGCAACGCAAGGGCAATCCATATCGACGGGCAATCTGTCCGACCGCAAAAGACGCGACGGCGGGCTCCGGCGTTCCGAATGTTGGCGTGCCCTGACGCAGGGCAACAGACGTCAGGAAGTTTCCGAATACTGCCGGTGAGCCCGCACGTTCAAGCTGGCCGAGCGCGACGCCGACCATGACTTCTGCAAGCGATTGTGCCAATGCGCCTGCCATAGTGACCGGCCCCGTCGCACCGCCCAATACAAACGGGACTACGACAGGACACTGATTGGCCCGGGCATAGGCCCGCAATGAACCGGACATGGCCTGATCGTAGACCAGTGGCGAGTTCATGTTGATGTTGCCCATGATCACGCAGTTCCGGTCAACGAAGTCCCTGCCGAACAAGATCCGAGCCATTTCGATTGAGTCTTCCGCCCGTTCGGGCATTGTCACGGACCCCATGAAAGGCATGTCCGAGTATCGGATGTGGCTGTAGACCATATCCAGATGACGTTTGTTCACGGGCAGGTCGACCGGCTCACAGATTGTGCCACCGGAATGATGCAGCCAAGGCGACGCGTAAGACAACTTGATGAGATTACGGAAATCCTCGATCGTACCGTACCGCCTACCCCGGTCGCAATCGGTCACGAACGGCGCCCCGTAAGCCGGGGCGAATACCAGGTTGTCCTTGCCGATCAGGACGGATCGTTCGGGATTGCGGGCCTGCATGGTGAAAGATTTTGGCGTCGTCTCAAGCATGATATGGCGCACGTGGCCTCGGTCAAAACGAACTCGCTCGCCTTTGACATCGGCTCCGGCGCGCCGCCACAATGCGAGGGCCTCTTCGTCACCGCGGAACTCCACACCGATGTCCTGCAGGATTTCATCGGTTTTTTGCTCGATGAGGTCCAGCCCCTCTTCACTAACCAGCACGTAGGGCGGAATTTCCCGATTGACCCCGGCGATTGTCTTTGGCGCGGCCACTGCAGCTGTCGCCTTCTTTCTGCCCCGTCGCCTGGGCCTTTTGCCGCTCATCGTTACCTGTGCCATGTTCACCATCCACAACGCTCACGCCGGTCACATTGAGAATAGTGATCCTGAAATATCGTCTGACGTGCTTGCCATACGACTCAAAATAGTCCCGGCGCGTCAAATACACTTGTCACATCCGCCGCGCGGCATGCTTTATGATGGTTTGTGCCATCACGGAATATGCAACACTGCGTGATTTGCCGCTGTCCGGGGCATCAGTCTGAAGCATCGTGCAGACACGGAATTCCCGTGATAACATCGCCTCGTTATTCGAGACATTGCACATAGAAAAAGGGTTCAACCATGGGAAAGGTTCTTTCAGAACCCGCCGTCACTCAGTTTCAGGATGACGGCTACTACTTCCCGGTTCCTGTGCTTTCACAATCGGAAGTTGCCGACTTGCGCGGGCAACTGGAAACTGTGGAGGCGAACCAGGGCGGTGCGTTGAAGCCAGAACAGCGCAACAAGGGCCATCTCCTCTTCAAATGGCTTGATGACCTGATTCACGATCCGCGAGTCGTGGACCCTATGGAAGACATCCTCGGTCCGGACATTTTGTGCTGGAACACGCTCTTCTGGATCAAGAACGCAAACACCGACAGCTACGTCTCCTGGCATCAGGATGTGACCTATTGGGGCCTCAAGGGCGGCGATGTAATCACCGCATGGATTGCGCTTTCACCAGCCTCTGAGGAAAGCGGATGTATGCGCGTGATGCCGGGCACCCACAAAGGCGAAACCCTTGCCCATGTGGACCGATACGATCAGGCCAACATGCTGACCCGTGGCCAGGAAATTGCAGTCGATGTTGATGAGACAAAGGCAGTCTCCATGCCGCTGGAACCGGGCTCGATGTCCATGCACAACATAAAGCTTGCCCATGCGTCCGGTCCCAACACGTCCGGCGACAGGCGCATCGGCGTTTCCTTGCACTACATGCCCACATCGGCCTATCAGGCCGTGGGCAACTGGGACAGTGCCACGCTGGTCCGCGGCGAAGACCGGCATGGTCATTTTGAGCATACGCCACGGCCGGCCTTTGACTTCGATCCCGAAGCGGTCGCATTTCACGAACGGGCTTCCCAGGCCGTCCGTGAAATTCTCTATCATGGTGCGGACAAAAAAACGCAACGCCTCTGAACGATTGCCATGACAAACCAAGCTCTGGCGGTTTACCGGAATTGTCATGGACGAGTACGGCGCCAATCGTGTAGGCGCCGTGCAGAGGCCTTACTGGAGACCACAGTGACAATCGAGATTGCAAACCACGACCGCTGCATCAATTACATCGAGTTCAATGTGGCCGACATCGCCCGTTCCAAGAGCTTTTATGGGGGCGCTTTCGGCTGGACCTTTACGGATTTCGGCCCTGCCTATTGCGAGTTCTGCGATGGTCATATGAAAGGTGGCTTTGACGCCAGCCTGCCACCCTCACCCGGCGGACCCCTGGTTGTTCTTTACGGAACAGATCTCGCCGACATCACTCGCCGTGTGGAAGAGGCCGGCGGGGTTATCGTCAAGCCGATCTTCGAATTTCCAGGCGGACACCGGTTCCATTTCAAGGATCCGGACGGTTATGAGCTGGCGGTGTGGACGGAAACGTAGTTTGCAGCAGTTGCGAGTTGTTGCAGGGACATCTCCTAATTCAAACACTCCATTGCTATAGAAGCACCCAACCGTGAAACCGCTCCTGCGAGCGTTGTAATCAGTGACGGTAGCTGTCGTCCGTTTCGTCAAGCATACGCAACATCGGCGGCCACACCCTGGTTCCCATCGGTTGCTCGCCCGGAGCCCCCGCAGACTCGTACAGATCCTGAATTATCTGTTCGGATGGCACGACGGTTTCCTGGCCCGACGCCAGGACATCGACTTGGATCTTGCAGGCCATTTCCACGAAGTACAGATAGTAGAATGCTTCCGCCGTTGTGCGGCCACAGGCCAGAAGACCATGGTTGTGCATGACCATGATGAACTTGTCCGCCAGATCACGCGCCAGGGCTTCGCATTCCCCCTCCTCGTTCGTCACGTCTTGATACTCATGATAGGCGACGGTCGGCAGCAGTATGTTGGAATGTTGGGACAACGGCAGTAGACCGCACCTCATGGCGGAGACGGCTGCTCCGGCTCGCGAATGCGTGTGGGCTGCAACATTGATATCGGGCCGCGCCTTCAGTATCGCGGTGTGAATCAAATGCCCGGCCTGATTGTTGGGCTCATCGCCGGACAGGACGTTGCCATCGAAATCAACCCGCAACAGGTTTGATGCGGTCACCTCCTGAAACAGCAGACCGTCGCGCTTCATGAGATATTGCTGCGGTTCCCCGGGTACGCGCGCCGAAATGTGTGTGTAGATCAGATCGGTCCAGCCGAATTTTACGTAAAGCCTGTGGAGAGCCGCCAACTCGACTCTGGCCTGCCATTCGTCATCGGACATGCGCGGCTGCGCAATGTGTTCCACATTGGATGCCATAGTTGGTTCTCCGCTCCGGTTGCGCCTGATTGAGCTTCCAACCGCCGTCAAATTCCGGCAGTTGACCAAACGCTACGGTCAACCAACAGGCGCCGTCAACCCTGTAGCGCTGCGGCCCTCAAATGATTGCTGACTTTCGGCCAGAGAACTCATGACCAGCGCGTGAAAATGGTGAACGGCGTGTTCGCTTGTGTGACTTCGTTCAGCATCAATGACAAAACGCCCTTGATGATAGCCCCGCGATTTCAAACCCCGCTGAACACTTTCGACAAGATCGACATCTTCAGGCCCAAGCACGTCATTGAAGTAGGTCAAGACGGCGGTCTCTGTTTCGGTCATACCGCCATCACGGGAGTAATAGGTAAATTCCTGATATGTAAGCTCCGGTTCCATCGGCGGAAAAGAGAAGATCGCCATTCCCGGCGCACCGGGAAAAGTCACGAACGCCATGCATGGCCAAACGAATATGGTCGAGAAACTTTGCGGTTCTTCTGAGTCCGAGAAATCGTATGCGGCGCTTGACGGTCGGCAGCGGCCGTATTGGACCGACCAGTTCTGTTGTGTCTCCACGACGTAACTCTGCATGTCGACAAGATCGACAAACGCGCGATGGCTCGGCGCGCAATGATAACACTCAAGGAGATTGTCACCGACATTCTTCCAGTTTCCCTTGATGTCGAATTCGACGGTTTTGGCTTGCTGCAAGGCATCTACGTCAGGACAAAATTGACGCACCATGTTTTCAAGACCCGGGAAATGGTCGGCCATCGGCACCGCGTCGGGATCAAGATTTACGAAGACGAAGCCGCAGAAGACTTCGACGCGGATTGCCCGGAGACCAAAATCTTCCTTGTCGAATGCCTTCACCCCTTCACAATGGCGGGCGGCGGCAAGTTTGCCGTCATCACTATAAGCCCACGCGTGATAGGGGCAGGTAATGACGTTCTTGACCTGACCTGAACCGTGTAACAGTTCATGGCCGCGATGCTGGCAGACATTGTAGAAGGCTCGGAGTACTCCATCCTTCGACCTTATGACGAATACGTTCTGACCAAGTATGTCGGCGGTTGCGTAGGCTCCAGGTTCGGAGAGTTTCCCCACATGGGTTACGCACATCCATTGCCGGTAGAAAATCGCGACCTTCTCGGAATCAAGAACTTCCTTGTCCACGTAGAGACTTGCCGGAATTGTGTAGGACAGCTCCGGATCGTCGTCGAACCGGTTGTGCGTTCTATCCGGCAGTTCATAGAGGCTCGCCATTGCAATCTCCCGTCAGGTTAGCACCACAACTTCACGAAAGCTCCGCACCAAGAGCCTCGACCACCATTTTCTGAAAATGATGAACCGCATGCTCGCTGAGTTCCGACTTACTCTTGTCGACAACGAACCGTCCCTGATTGTAACCCTTCGACCGCAACCCTTTCTGGACAGACAGACACAGGGAAATATCTTCCGGTTGCAGTACGTCGCGCTGATAGTCCATCGCACTTTGCAATTGCGCAGAGGCTTTTCCTTCGGGAACGAACCAGTCCTGATACTCTATGGTTTGTTCCGGTCCGGCCGGCACCATCTGGAGCGTCGAAATGTTGGCCTCCCCCGGATAGACCCAGATCGTCAGGTTGGGCCAGAGGAACCAGCCGGCATAGCCAAAATCCACGTCGCCCTTTTCAAACGTATAGGCACTGTTCTGTGTAGATCGCGCCGCATTGGACGTTTGACTGGAATAGATCTGATGGGTCTTCGTGGTATAACTGTCCATGTCAACCAGGTCGACAAAATCCTTGTGCGCAGTGTGACAGTGATAACACTCCAGGAAGTTGTCGACCATGACCTTCCAGTTACAGTCGACATGATAGGTGTCGCGCTGCGCAAATTTCAGGGTGTCAATCTGTGGCGCATAGTGACGGATTTCTTCTTCAAGATCGCCGGTCTGTTCCTTGAGCGACGCTGCATCCTGATCGAGATTGACGAATACAAACCCGCAAAACTCCTCGACGCGAACCGGCTTCAATGAGAAGTCGCACTTGTTGAAATTCTCCATGTCGTCGGTGTTACGGGCGGCTTTCAAAGTACCGTCAAAGTCATAGGCCCAGGCGTGATACGGACAGACAATAAGATTCGCCTTACCCGATCCGCTGAGCAGTTGATGTCCGCGATGCTGGCAGACGTTGTAAAAGGCGCGCAGTTCGCCAGACCGGGCCCGCCCGACAAAAACGTCCTGCTCGTGGATCTTCGTTGTTATGTAACAGCCGGGGTCAGCCACCTGGCTCTTGTGCCCCGCACACCACCAGGAACGATGGAATATCGTTTCTTTCTCGAGTTCAAAAATCTGTTGATCGAAATAGAAGCGCGCAGGAATGGTGTGGGATTCTCGCGGTTCGCTACAGAACGGCGCGTCCCCTTCACCCAGTCGCAGTACAGGAATATTCATTTCACCCTCCCAGGCCAGCACCACAGCAGACTCGCGTCAAATCCTTGGACAAACCCTTTATACATAAGATATTCTGAAGTCAATTCGGTGACAAACGACAGTTTTTAGGCCAAATCGATAGTATTTACTTATGGACAACCTCAGACAACAGCTCCCTCCCCTCGATCCCCTTGTGTCGTTTGAAGCCGCTGCGAGGCTGCAGAGCTTTACCGCCGCTGCCCGTGAACTGAACATTTCCCAGGCAGCCGTCAGTCAGCAGATCAGGAACCTGGAAAGAAGTATCGGCCGCCCTCTTTTTGAACGGGCGCACAGAACTGTACGGCTCACGCCGACGGGCCAGGACTTCCAGCATACGGTTGCCTCTGTATTGGCGCACTTGGTCAACGCCGTCCGGGAAATCAGATCAGCGCCACTCGAGGGACGCCTGACAGTGGCAACAGATCAATCGGTTGCCGCCATGTGGCTGGTCCCCCGGCTGAGGACATTTCAGGAGGACAATCCAACGCTCAGCCTGCGCATCATCTCGTCCGACGACCTCGCCGACTGCTTCGCAAATGGTGTGGATGTTGCCATTGTCAGCGGGCGCGGGACGTGGCCCGGTTATGCGTCACAGATATTGTTCGAAGAGGAAGCCTTTCCTGTATGCAGCCCTGCTTACCTGCGTTCCGTCGGCCCCATCTCAAGTCCGTCTGACATGGCGGGTTGCGCCCTTCTCGATCTTGAAGACGATAACTGGCACTGGATGAGCTGGCGGGTCTGGTTGACCGAGAACGGCGTCAACCTGCCGGCCCATTATCGCAGCCTCAGGATCAACAATTATCCCCTGGTTATCGCAGCAGCCAGGAACGCACAGGGCGTCGCCCTGGGCTGGCGCTATCTCGTCGATGACGATCTTATCGCGGGTACGTTGGTGCGTCCGCTTGAGGGCTCCGTCAGTACCGGCACAGGCTATCATGTGGTTTGGCGGGATCATCAGGACCGTTCAGCGGAAGCCGTGGCCTTCTGCGCGTGGCTGGTCGATCAGCGGGACAGCCAGACACTCGCCGTCTGATTGACCGGTCAAGGCGGCGGGCGGGAAACGCCGCGGAGGGCTTTCCTGTCGCGGGCACCACCGTACAACTCGAACAGAGCCCGTAGGGCCACTGCGAGTATCACGATCGCACCGCCAATAATGGTCCACTTGGTCGGCACCTCCCCGACGAACAACCAGACCCAGATAGGCCCAGTGCCAAATTCCAACAGCATGAAGAGTGTCAGCTCTGCAGCAACCAGATGCCGTGAAGCGATGATGAACATCCAATTGCCGATACCACTCAACCCGGCACCCCAGAGTATGCAAAGCATAAGATCGTTCGTGGAAATGGCCAGGTTGTCGAAACGGGCAACAAACGCCCAGAGAACAAGGAGACCGCTTGTCACAATGAGGATAGGGAGCATGTCAATCTGACGGTTGCGGCGGACAATCACCGCGTAGATCGAAAACGCAACAGCAGTACACAAAGCCATGAAGTTGCCGAACATCGAACCAATGCCGAAACCCTCCACCAGCATGACAAAGATGCCTGCGCCGGCGAACACCATCGTGACCAGAGTTGTTGTCTTCAGCCGCTCTTTCAGAAAAATTCGGGCCAACAATGCCGTTATAAAGGGAATTCCGCTCAACATGAAAAGCGTATTGGCGACGGTTGTGCTGGTCAGCGCTATCAGATAGGCAATTCCACCCAAAGACATGATGACACCGCCGATGAGACCCTGAAATCCGATGCGCCTCAGGTTTCCGACAAAACGACCTTGAGAGCGAAAACCGATCAGCAGGCAAACGACGCCCAGGAAAGCCAGCGAACGATAAAACGCAATCTGCCAGATGTCGGTTGTTTCAAGGTTGCGGACAATGACGCCGCTGAAACTTATCATGATGGAACTTGCAATCATCATGGCGACCGCAATGCGATACCATTTCAACGTGTCCGGGTCGGAGCCCGGTTCGACACCTTCGGCGGCGCGGGTATCACTCAGGTTGTCCATTTGTCCCGCGCCCCATTGTTTGACTGTTTTCAGGTCAGGTCAGCGCGTCGCGCACCCAGTCCAAACGATCCTGACCGAAATGCATAACACCGTCGACAATCATGGTCGGGACACCGAACGCCCCCCGGTCGACGGCAGCCGCCGTTTCGCCGATCAACACCTGTTTCACCTCGGACGTCTGAATGGCATCTGCAACAACCTGGGCATCAAAACCGGCATCGGCGAGAACTGACATGATGACGACCGGGTCATTCATGTTTTTCTGGTCGACCCATACCGCTTCGAACATGGTCTTGTTGTACGCTTCCAGACAATCCTGCTGCTGCGCCCAGACCGCGCCGCGCATCAGGGGCAACGAATTGATGATGAAATGGGGATTCATGGCGTAGGGCACCCCGTAACGTGCGGCAAACCTCTCCATATCGGCAAACATCCATTTTCCCTTGGCCTCGATGGCCACTGGCGTCTGGTTTCCCGTTGCCTTGAAAACGCCGCCCAAAAGTATTGGCTTGAGCACAAGCTCCGCACCGGTTCCCGCGCAAAGCCCCGGCATTTGGGTCCACGCCAGATACGCAGCGGGGCTGCCATAGTCGTAGTAGAATTCAACCTGCTTGCTCATGTGCTTACCGGCCTTTCACGATACCGTTCACTCACCATGGCTCAATGTATGTGCGCACGTCCATTTCAAATGTCCACGCGGACTTGGGCTGTGAGTGCAATTGCCAATAACTTTCCGCCAGTTCGTCCGGTTTCATGACGCCATCATCCGGCCGGTTCTCGAACCAGTCCGGAAAAATCTCCCGCGTCCATTTCGTATCGATCGGACCGTCGATGACCACATGTGCCACGTGAATGCCACGGGGGCCCAGTTCCCTTGCCATGCTTTGGGCGGTTGCCCGCAGAGCGTGCTTGCCGCTGGCAAATGCGGCATAGCCGTCGGCCCCGCGCAGGCTTGCCGTCGCACCGGTAAAAAGAATGGTGCCGCGGCCTCGGCCAACCATCCGTTTGGCCACTTCCCGGCCATTGAGGAATCCGGCAAAAGCACACATTTCCCAAACTTTTCGGTAAACTCGTGCTGTGGTTTCGAGTATTGAGAACCGCACATTGCCACCCACGTTGAAGACAAGCACCTCGATCGGTCCAATGTCTCTCTCGATGCGGTCGACGAGGTCTTCGACGTCTGCCTCGATACGGGCATCTGTATGAACGGCAGTTACGCTTCCGCCATGCGCCTGGATATCCTCTACAAGCCGTTCAAGGCAGCCGCGACGCCGGGTTGCGACGATATGGAAACCTTCTCTTGCAAACCGCCGCGCGATGGCCGAGCCCAGAAAATCACCGGTTCCGACGATCAGGGCGACCTTGCTATCGCTATGATCGGCCACGTTCAGATTTCCTTACGGTTGGTGAACCGGGCCTTCTGCACGTTTTATATGAAATGCCACTATCGAGTTTTGCCCCAGATCGTAAGGCGTCCATGTCAAACCGCCGGTTAGAGCTTCATATCTTTGCGAAGTTGCTTACTGCTTCCAGGCTTCCAGATGAACTGGTCCAGAACGTAGTGGTGCATCTGCAGTCCGGCGGTGAGGACAACAAAGAAAGCAATCCAGGTGGTTTCCCCGAGAAAAGTCGCTTCTCCAAGTGGAGGGCCGTACTGGCAGACCGGAATTCTGTTCAGTAAACAACCCAGCCCCCACACCGGCACCGAACCGAATAGAATGGCGATACCCATCCAAATCCATAACTTTTTGGTCATTTTTGCGGCAAGACCGAACTTGCGTTCGGCATTTTTCTCACTGCCGTAACGGTTGCGGTTGTAAAACCACACGATCGCCAGATACTGGATGTCATGGTAGATCGTAATGACCGCCGTGAATGTCAAAAGACCGGTCGTCAACAAGTGTTCCGTGTAACACATGTAGATATGCAGCGGCAGAACCGCTCCAAAAAACATGAATTTGGGAAGATTAAGAGCCTTTCCCGACAAGAAATTCGAGACTTGCCGCACGACAAACACCGTCACCAGAACAGCAACAACAAATACGGTTGCTACGACGACCCATTGATCCCAATAAAGTTGACCGGCAAAAGACGGCATATCCGACAGACCGGCCATTTCCGGAAACGGCTGGATTGATGGCAAGCCAACTCTTTCCCGGGAATGTTGGTGCCGGGCCAGCAGGGCAACGAATGGTACGAGTAGGCAGCCGTAAAGAACGACAGAGTCGAGCTTGGCATCGAATGTGCCGGTCTCACCGTTCTTGCGATGATACAACCGCATGACACCGTAATGTTGTCGCGTAATATGCCAATAGGCCCATAAACTGACAGCAATCTTGAATAGCAGCCATGGCCAGAGGAAGAATTCCAAGCCGGCTTTCATGGATGCAAACGCAACGACAATCGCTATCGGTCCGATCAGAAACACACCCAGTGTGATGATGAGAAGTGGCTTGCGCGCCTGCCATTCAACCTTGTCGAAGTAGGTTCTGCTATAGGTCGCAAAGAAATGCGGTGTGTCGAGCGTCATGACCCAGACAAACCACACAATCAGCATGTTCCAGCCAAGCACGCTGTGCATGGCAAATACAGCATAGGCAGCCAGAACCGAGCCGATCAGCCAGATCATGTCGTCACGCGGGCTCAGGATCCAGTTGGCCTTGAACACACCCGATCCGAAGCTGTCTCCCTGGGATAGCCCTGTGCCTACGCTCATTCGATCGTTCCTTCCTGGTTAGAAACTACATTCAGCCTCTGACAGGATCAATTCAAAACCGCCCGTTCACGATCAGGCGAATCGGGCGACGCCGTATACTATCGGAACAGCTCACCAGCAGTTTGGCTTACGGAACTGCGAGTTATACGCCCATCTCCGTGACAAACTTGGTTCTCAAAAACGCTTCCAGTCCCTCGATGCCGCCTTCGGAACCGTATCCACTTTCGTTGACACCACCAAACGGTGTCTCCGGTGTGGATACGCCCAGATGGTTGATTCCCACAAGACCTGTATCGATCGCATCGGCCAGGGCTGTCGCACGCGCACCGTCCTTGGTAAAGGCGTATGCTGCCAGTCCCACTTCGACCTTGTTTGCCCGGCCCACCACATCGTCGAAATCCTTGAACGAGGTTACAGGAGCGACCGGCCCAAAGGGTTCGTCGTTCATTATCAATGCGTCTTCGGGCACGTTCTTCAGAACTGTCGGGGCAAAGAAATGGCCCTGGTTGCCGATACGTTCACCGCCGGTCAGCACTTCGGCTCCGCGGTCCTTGGCGTCTGCAATCAGTTCTTCCATCCAGTCGATACGCCGTTCGGCGATCAACGGCCCCATCTGGACACCCTCGTCCATGCCGTTGCCAACTTTGAACTCGGACGCCTTCTTCGCAAAGGAATCCGCAAATCGGTCAAGCAGGCTCTCCTGCACATAAAAGCGCGACGGCGAAATGCAGACCTGCCCGGCGTTGCGGAATTTGCCGGCAACCGCCATCGTCGTCGCCGCGTCGATGTCGGCGTCTTCAAACACCATGAACGGCGCCTGACCTCCGAGTTCCATCGTGCACCGTTTCAGGGTATCCGCTGCCAGCTTCTGGAGATGCTTGCCGATCGCTACACTTCCCGTAAATGAAAGTTTGCGCAACACAGGCGATGCCAGCACATGACGCGCCACTTCGTCCGGCACGCCGAAAACCACGTTGATCACACCGCCTGGAACACCCGCGTCATGGAAACACCTGGTAATGGCCAGGCATGTGCCAGGAGTTTCCTCGCTTGCCTTGATCACGATCGAACAACCGGCAGCCAGCGCTCCGGCGACCTTGCGGATGACATTGACGCCAGGAAAGTTCCAAGCAACAAATGCGGCTGCGGGTCCGACCGGTTCTTTCGTCACCATCTGCCTTGCGCCGGGAAACCGCGGCGGCACCAGTCTACCATAGGCACGTTTGCCTTCTTCACCGTACCAGCGCGTGGCGCCAATCACGAAATCGAGCTCGAGCTTGGCTTCCCCGAACGGCTTGCCCATTTCCAGGGTCAATGTGGTTGCAATGGCATCCTTGCGTTCCTCAATCAGGCGGGCAGCCTGTTCCATGATCACCTGACGCTCTACCGCTGTCTTTGAGCGCCACTCCTTAAAGCCTTCGGAACAAGCAGCTATGGCCGCGTCAAGATCGGCGGGACTTGCATGGGGCAGCTGACCCAGCACTTCTTCCGTTGCTGGATTGATAACGGGTTCCGTCTTGCCAGACGTTCCTTGTGTCCATTCCCCGCCGATAAACAGTGATAGTTCCTCGTATTGCATTGTGTTCTTCCCAATTTTCCGTAGTGCTCGAATTCCAGTCAACGTTTCCACCATGTCGCCGCCGCCGATCGCCATGATGTGAAGGCGTGGTCGTCAATACCAGTGTCACTTCAATGTGTGCAGATCACATAGACGGGTTCCCCCCGCCCCGTCAAATCCATGGCGCCTGCGAAACAAGACCCGCGATCCGGCAACCAGATCTCTAAAGCCCGGAGACAAGCACTCATTGGCGTGGAATCGCAAGCCAATTGCCGTCATGTGGAAATGTGCGGGATATCGCCTCTGGCGGTCACTCGTCGAAGTTCGGGATCTTGGTTTTATTGCACGCCGAATTTTTCGTCAGTTTGTCACCCTCGAAATTTACGAAATCGAGACTGAGCCCGATTGTCATTCAAGGCAAGGCACCCAGGATTATAGAGACTATCGTCAGTTCAGCATGTACTGGCCATCAACCTTGCGCCATTCCCCGGGGCCGATGAGCCGTTTGTGGGCGAACCTGACGGAATGGAGTTTGCCGTCGAGCTTCTTTTCCCAGAACTCCAGAAACTTGTGCATTTCGGGAAAGTCCGGCGCAAGATCATATTGCTGCCAGATGTACGATTGCAGCAAGTCGGGGAAGTCAGGCAAATGGTATAGAATATTGGCCGTCGTCATGCCGTACCCTTTCAACTGCATCTCAATTTCCCGTTTCTGCATATCGTCGGTCCTCTCCTTGATGACGTTATGCAAATGATGCATTCAATGAAATGTTGACACAAGCTTGACAGATCGAAAATCGCTTTGATTTCATAATTTTAGCAGCATCATCTGACGAGTGCTATCAAGCTGAAATGGAAGAGATATCGCGCATTTTCCCGCATCGAATCGCAAATCAGCACAAACCAGGAAAATGGGACGTCACTCATCGGGAATTTTGGTGACGCTTTCGCATGAGTCTCGGTCGTCGACAAGCAGTTCGTCTTCGGCCTCCAGAGCATAGACGGACGCAGAGGTCTTGGGCACGGGCATAAAGTCCATTGCTTCAACCCTGTCGCGTCGTCGGGTAACCATCATTCGCAGGGATAGGAATACCGCAAGCGCTCCCAATACAATGGATATGAAGACAAAAAGCGCACCTGGTTCTCCGTCCTGCATGATCAGCGCAGCCACCGGCGGCCCAATCATGGCGCCGGCGGAATAGAGGAGCAGAAGGCCGCCACTGATCTCGACGAACCTATTATTCGCCACGTTGTCATTGGCATGAGCCAGACACAGGGCATATAGCGGAACCATGAGCGCGCCGTGCGCGATGGCTACACTGTAGGTCAGCCAAGCGGAGTCGAGTTCCCAGAACGCAATCAGCAATCCGGTTCCCACCGTCCCCAGGGCTGTAAAAATGATGACCAGACGCCGGTCGATGCTGTCGGACAGGCGTCCCAACGGCCACTGGGAGATTGTACCGCCCAGGACAAAAGCCGCCATGAATATCGTGATCTGCAGGACATCCATGCCCCGTTGTTGACCAAAAACCGGCCCCAGAGACCAGAATGCACCTTCTGCCAGACCAACCATGAAACAACCGATGGCCCCTGCAGGAGAGACTCGCATGAGTTCCATCAGATTAAGTCTGGCGGTCGGGATGGGTTTAGGCGCGGTGGTCGGTGTCAGGGCGAGAGGCACGATCGAAATGCACACGAGCATTGCAACGAATGAAAACAGTGCCTGCGCCTTGGTGTCATCAAGGTTGACCATGAGTTGGCCAATCATTGTGGCGATATTGCCGACAATGATGTAGATCGAAAGGACCCGGCCCCTGATCTCGTTTCCAGACTGATCGTTCAGCCAGCTTTCGGCAACCAGGAACAGGACGGCAAGACACACGCCGGTGAGAAAGCGCAGCACACCCCAAATGTATGGATCAAGAGCGAGAGGAAAAACCAAAGTCAGTGCTGCAAAAAGAGCCGCGGATCCTGCAAAACACCGGATGTGCCCCACAGAACCGATAAGCATCGGCCCGCCAAAACAACCTATGACGAATCCTGAAAAATAGGCCGTGCCCAGTAATCCGACCAATGTAGTGGAGAACTGTTCCTGATCTGCCCGCAATGGCAGCAGCGTTTGGAACAACGCAGAGCCCGCCAGCACGAAGCCTGCGCACAACAGCAGCATGGCAATGGAAGCTGCCCGGCTGAGGACAATTCCAGACATTGCGTTTTCCAATCTGGTTCATGGGACGGTCGTGTGTCCCGGTCACGGCGACCACAGTCACTGTAGCGATTCTCGGAACGCGGCAACAGTGCCGTTGATCTTGGGCGCCAGACACAATAATTGAACAGAGCGCACATTCGCTCGGCTGCCATTTTGCCACAGAACACACCGAGAACGAAAATCAGGTGCCCAAGCACGCCGGCAGGCAAGGAGAACACTGGTGACCGTACTAAATCCAATCGAAACGCAAGGCTTGGTTGACGCCATCCTCGTGAGACCCAGAGAGGCAGGAGATCTTCAAACAGGTCGAGTCGATGATGTCGGCGTTTCCTTTGAAGGTTTCGACGGCGACGCGCACAGTGGCCTGACTCGGCTTTCCGATGTCAGGATCCGAAAGACATATGCAAAACATACGGTTATCCGCAACACTCGGCAGATTTCCATCTTATCGACGGAAGAGATGATACAGATTGCCGAACGCATGGGCCTGCCGGGCATTCTGCCCGAATGGGTGGGCGCAAATCTGTTGCTGGCCGGCATCCCGGAATTGACCTTGTTGCCGCCTTCCACCCGCTTGGTCTTTTCATCCGGCGCATCACTGGTTGTCGACATGGAAAACGAGCCGTGCCGCTTCCCAGGTGACATTATCGAAATTCACCATCCAGGATATGGCAAGCAGTTTGTCGCCGCCGCTGAGAACCGGCGTGGACTAACGGCGTGGGTTGAAAAAGAGGGTCGAATACACATGGGCGACACTGTTGCCCTGCACCTGCCTCCCCAGCGGATCTGGCACCTCTGAACGCGTAAAAATCATTTCAGACAGAATGTTCCCGCCACCGCCTTTAAATTGACGGCTGCATACGCCATTTACCGGTTGAACGTAAACAACCACAAGCAACAACAAAACCTAATCGACCGGCAACTTCGATCATGACAGAACCTTCAACAGCAAACGCCGACACGTCCGTACATCGCTTTGTTCAGCGCATCGTGGAGTCGGAAATCACGCGGCGCGCAATCATCATCGTTATCATCGTGAATGCCATCGTTCTTGGCCTTGAAACCTCGCCTACCGTGATGAGTTCCGCTGGTGGTCTGTTGCGCTGGCTAGACACCATCGCCTTGAGCATCTTCGTGATCGAAATCGTGTTGAAATTTTTCGTCTACCGACTGTCGTTTTTTCGCGACCCCTGGAACATTTTTGATTTTGTGATCGTCGCTGTTTCCCTGGCGCCGGTGGCTGAAGGGTTTTCTGTTCTTCGCGCTCTGCGTACCCTGCGTGCCTTCCGCCTGATCTCCGCCGTGCCAAGTATGAGACTCGTCATGCAGGCCCTGCTTCAGGCCATTCCCGGTATGGCCGCCGTCGTCGCCCTTCTCCTTCTTGTGTTCTATGTGACATCCGTCATGGCGACGAAATTGTTCGGTGCCGATTTCCACACATGGTTTGGCACTGTCGGACGGTCGGCTTACTCGCTATTCCAGATCATGACGCTGGAATCGTGGTCCATGGGAATCGTACGTCCCGTCATGGAACTGTATCCGTGGGCTTGGGCTTTCTTTGTTCCCTTCATACTCGTGGTCACGTTTGCCGTGCTGAACCTGTTCATCGCCATTATCGTGAATTCAATGCATGACGCTGCGTCGGATAACGACCCGAACGCTGCGGCTCAGGAAAAAGCGCTGCGCGCCCTGACCGCTGAGATTGCCAGCCTGAGAACTGAGGTGGCTGAAATCCGCACGTCTACCGCGAAAGAAGCAGACCCCGTGCATTCACTCTGACTCTATCGGTTTTTGGGTTTCTTGTTGTTGTAATAGCTTTCGTAGCGCTTTGCCGCATCACCTAGGTCAATTTCACGACTGTCCCAAATGTCATTGATGCTGCCCGGCCTGACGTCATCCAGTGACAGATCGAGATCCTCCACTTCCGTCTCATCGTCGTCCGGCACATCCCTGCGCGCTTTTCTGCCGCGCATTGATCGGGGTGCATTCTCCATTCCTTCTCCCTCCGGCGTTTTCGAACGCGCTGTAGGCTCAATCTCGGAGGGTTCGTCACGATCATTCTCATAATCGCGTGGGTCATCTAAGTATTCGGTATCGTCAGGGGCTATGTCTGGGTGGTCGCCGGCGCCATAACGTTCTATCCGTTCAAAATCCTCCGGCCTCTCGTACACTTCGGGTTCACGCGTTCTACGGCGCTCCGGGTTTTCGAAAACGTCGGGTTCTTCGAACTCATCCCGGTGCCGCACTCTTGAGCGGTCCGCCCTGTCGAAATCTTCCGGTTCTTCGAACTCTTCCCGGTGACGCGCCCTTGAGCGTTCAGGCCTGTCGAATTCCTCCGGTTCGTCAATTTCTTGCCGGTCACCGGTTCGATAACGCCTCTCCGTATCGGCATTCGAACGTTCATCCCGGTCCCGCCTATCAGGTGCTCGCGCTACCGGTGGCCTGCGCTGCGGAGACGGCCTGTCACCGTCATTCCACATCTCGTCGATTTTTTCAGGCGTTATGTCACTCAACCGTACGAGCTTCTTTTTCAAGGGAACGCGCTCAGTCGGTGGAGCAACTTCACGTTTTTCCCGCTCAACCTGAACAGGTCGTTCCGTGTGCGTGCGCACTGTGGAGACTAGATTTTCCCGCTCGGCGACAGGCCGTTCGACAACAGGTCGTTCATAAAAGACCGGGTCAGGTTCGGCTCTTGGAGCCCCGTCGGCAAAATGGCGGGTCTCGACATACTGGGTAAGCACTGGTCGTTCTATGTCCAGGATATCCCTCGTTGCCGCGGGCGACGGCTCCGGTTCGGTCATCTGCGGCGCTGGAATGTCATCGTCATGGTGTGGTGCGTCGGCGAAGAACGGGTTGACCGTGTCAGTACCGGTTTCGCGTACGGGGCGTTCCAGAGCGGTCAAAATGAGAACTATGATCCTGATCGCAGCACTCCATTCCTCTTCGGAAAGAGAAGGAATGCTTTCACGGACACTTGGAGGTATCGCTTCTTCTTCAAGTGCCCAGACAATATCGGACAGCAGAATAGGCTTTCCCGAAATCATCGGCCCCAGCCACGTGACCGGCTCCGATCCATCCGCTATCGCGCCAAATTCAATGTGCTTTACGAGATTCACGTTGTCTGGTGTTTCCGACCCGACTGCCAGAAGCGCATCGCGCACGCGCGCAGTCGCCGGACCGAGATCCGACGGCTTGGGTATCCGGTTTGCCTGGACAATGCTTGTGAGGGCATCCCAAAGCAGCCGGCTTGTGTATGTGTTCACACCCATTCGGTTCCTCGCGGCATGAACGGATATCTCCAGCCAGCGGAGGCGGCACCCGTTTGCAGCGTAAAAAAGACCATCACAGGCCTCAATGTGCTTCTTGCACCTTTACAGCCCATCCACCTCCAGATTTCCCGCATTAACAAGGCGAATGCGGGCCGAGGCAGGCGCGAGGCAGTCAGGGCAGAAATCTCCAAACCATGAATCTATCACCGAAACTGATCGTATAATAGATCACGTGCCTGTTTTTACCCGGCACCAAAGAGTCGCAACAAGCATGTTCCCGGCTGCCGTCAACAGGTCGGTCACGCTCAACATCAACGCCAACCCAACGCGAGGATTCGGCGGATGCTGATATAGCGCCTCTGTGAGAGATTTGGTAGTGCAATCAAGACATCGGAACGCAAATTCCTATCCATCGCTCACAATTGCGGGTCTGGACTCCAGTGTTCTCTAGTAATCAACGACCTTTTCAAGCGATTTGCCCGCCAACCAACGATCGAGATTGTCGGCAAAAAACTCAGCAAACCGACCCGGCCAGTCAGAGACGCTGTCTGCGGCATGTGGCGTCAGCACCGCGTTTTCCAGAGACCACAACGGGCTTTCCTGCGGCAGCGGTTCGACTTCAAACACATCCAGATAGGCGCCGCGAATGGTTCGCTCCTTCAGAGCATCGACGAGAGCGGCTTCGTCGACCACCCCGCCACGCGCAGTATTGAGCAAAAAGGCGCCCGGCTTCATCATTGCCAATTCGCGCTTGCCGATCATATGCCGGGTTTCGTCAGCCAATCTGACGTGAAGGCTGACGAAGTCGGCTTCCGGCAAACTGTCATGGAGTGCATCCATGGATTTCATTTGATCAATTGCGGGATGCGCGACCGCGTTTCTTCTCAATCCCGTAACGGACATTCCCATTGCCCTGGCCTTCTCAGCGACCAGGCCGCCGATTGCGCCCACTCCAACAACCAGAAGAGATTTGCCCGCGAGCCCTTCAAATGAAATTTGGTTCCACTGTCCCTGTTTTTGCTGATCGCGATAGGTATGAAAATTGCCATTAAGAGTCAGCATAGCGGCAAGAACCGTCTCGGACAGAAACGGAGCGAGAACGCCTGTACCATTGGTTACCGTCAGCCGTTCCCTGTTCCAGGGCACGATGTGGTCATACCCGGATCCGCCGACCTGGAACCATCGAACTGAAGGGTAATTCAACGCCAAAAGATGATCGGCACCTGGAAACTCAGGCGATTTGAGGGAAAAGACAACATCCGGTTTCAGTCGCTCCAGAGCCGGTCCTACGTCTTCGGGTTGTGACGCATATTCAATGTCCATCCCGGGAAACCGGGAACCAAGCACAGGCCTGATTTCTTCCGCACGGTCGCATATCACCAGAACGCGCGAATTCGACATGACGAAGTTCCTTACAAGGTTCAGGTTTCAATTGTACAAGGGGCTCCTAGCTCGCTTCGGAACACACCACATTTTCCCATACCAGAGAAAAATTCGCCCGTCACGATTCCATGGAGCGAAACCTGTCGGGATTTCGCCGGCCGATTGCTTAACGGCACTTGCGTCTGAGACCGTTATCCGGTCATTCTTGCCCGCTCCTAGAAACAGCCAGCGGATAGAACATGCCCGGCCCTCTTCACGGTTATCGAATCATCGATCTCACTGCCATGGTCTCCGGGCCTCTGGCAACTATGCTCCTAGCCGATCAAGGAGCGGATGTCATAAAGGTCGAAAACCCAAATGGTGGCGATTTCACGCGCGCGGTTTCCACCAGAAGAGGAGGATTCTCGGCGTCTTTCCTCAACAACAACCGGAACAAGAGATCCATCGCGCTCAACCTTAAGGAACCGGTGGAACTGGAATCCCTGAAGAAACTGATAGCTGGCGCCGACGTGTTTATCCAGAATTTCCGCCCTGGCGTCATCGACCGTATGGGACTGGGAGAGGACGTGGTTCGGGAGATTTCACCAAACGTCGTGTATGTCTCAATTTGTGGCTTTGGCGATAACGGACCCTATGCTGAAAAGCCGGTTTATGATCCCCTCGTCCAGGCGCTGTCGGGTCTGACGACCATCCAGGCCGGCTCCGACAGCGAACGCCCACGGCTGGTCAGAACAATTCTGCCGGACAAGCTTTCAGGCATAATGGCTGCCCAGGCGATCACCGCCGCCTTGCTCTCTCGCGAGCGAACCGGAGAAGGTCAGCACGTTCGCCTCTCCATGCTCGATAGCGTCGTTTCATTCCTTTGGAACTCCGACATGGGGGGACACACATTCGTCGGCGAAGAAATTCAATCCGAGCGGGCCCAGAGTTTTATCGATCTGATTTACGAGACAACCGACGGTTACATCAGTGTCGCGGTTCAAAGCGACAAGGAATGGAATGGGCTTGTGCGCGCCCTGAACAAACCTGAATGGCTCCAGGACGAACGGTTTCTTACAGCCTCCCTCAGGCAAAGGAACATCGACGATCGCCTGACGATGACGCAGGAGGTCCTGGCCGAACGCAGTTCATCGGAGTGGTTGGCAAAGCTTGAAGCCGAAGATGTACCCTGCGCACCGGTACTAAAGCGTAGCGACGTCGTTCAGAACGACCAGATCAAGGCGAATGGTACGATCATGGAATTCGATCATCCAACGGCAGGAACCCTGAGGCAGGCAAGACCGGCAGCGCGATTCTCGCAGACGCCGACAGAATTGCGCCATGCAGCACCGGCTCTTGGAGAACATACACAGGAAGTGCTTGAAGAAGCTGGTGTTTCCCGCGAAGCGATCGACGCCCTGGTCAACCGATTGAAGACAGTGGCGGGCACACAAGGATAGCGTGATGATCGATTTCTATTACTGGCCTACTCCAAACGGATGGAAAGTGTCCATCATGCTGGAAGAATGCGGGCTCGACTACAAGACGGTGCCAGTCAACATTGGAAAGGGAGATCAGTTCGAACCTGCTTTTCTTGCGATCAGCCCCAACAACCGAATGCCCGCAATTGTCGATCATGACGTTAGCGGCGATCCGGTTTCGGTCTTCGAGTCTGGCGCCATAATGATCTACCTGGCTGAAAAAACGGGCCGTTTCATGCCCACCGACGATCAGGGCCGCAAGGAAACACTTGAATGGCTGTTCTGGCAGGTCGGCAATCTGGGACCGATGGCCGGCCAGATCAGCCATTTCGTGAATTATGCCCAAGGCGAACATGATTACTCGCGCACGCGCTATGCGAACGAGTACAACCGATGCATCGGGGTTCTCGAAACACGACTGAACGGGCGTGATTACATTCTTGGTGAATATTCGATCGTTGACATGATCTGCTGGCCCTGGATCCTGATCGCAAAACCGCTTGGACAGTCACTGGATGAATTCCCCAACGTCAAGCGCTGGCGTCAGGCGGTCAAGCAGCGCCCTGCCGTTCAGCGGGGTGTCGATCTTGGCAAGGAACTGCGGCGATCAGCGCCGCCCAGCGACGAGGAAAGGAAAATCCTCTTCAATCAGTCCGCAAAGTCAATCGCCACACCCACAACACAGTAAAAAGCGGCTGGTTTCACATGACAGACAAACCCCATGTTCAAGGACTGTAGAGACAACATCGTCACCGCACAGTGCGAAGCTACTGTGTCCGCTCTCGACAACGCGGTGGCGGATTACGCCCGTTTTGGAGTCGATGCCGGGAAACACCTGAAACAAGCCCTAACCCTTGATCCCGAATGTGCAATGGCGCATTGCCTAAAGGGGTACTTTTTCAAGATGTTTTCGGTGCCGGCCCTGGAGGTCAAGGCTGCACAATGCGGCGAGACCGCCAGCACACTTTGTGAGTCGCAAGATGCCTCACGAAGAGAACGGATGCATGCCAGTGCGCTGATGGCATGGTCGGCAGGCGATATGCAGCGCGCTACAGTTCTATGGGAAGATATTCTGCGGGAACATCCTCGTGATTTCCTCGCACTGAAACTGGCTCATTTCACACATTTCTATATGGGCGCATCCACCGAGATCCGGGACTCTGTTGGCCGGGTGCTCGGACACTGGGACGAGAACGTTCCCGAATACAGCTACCTTATGGGCATGTATGCGTTTGGACTCGAAGAGTCAGGCGATTACGAAGCTGCCGAACGAACCGGCCGGGACGCCGTGGCGCTTCAACCGAAAGACCCCTGGGCTATTCACGCCGTGACACATGTGCTGGAAATGCAGGACCGCCGTCGCGACGGCATCGAGTGGCTGACAACCCATGAAAAACACTGGTCTCACGGGAGCAATTTCATCTACCACGTTTGGTGGCACCTGGCTTTGATGCATCTCGAACAGGAAGATTTTCCAAGTGTTCTCAAGATCTACGACACGCGCATGAGATCTGAACGGACCGACGAATATCTCGACATATCAAATGCCACGTCACTTCTCTGGCGCCTGACCGAGCGCGGCGTGGACGTGGGCACACGCTGGCAGGAACTGGCAGAACGAAGCCGTACCCACATTAACGAAAACCTACTGGTCTTCGCGGACGTTCACTACGCGCTGGCCCTTGGAGCGTGCGCGGACACCGAAGGTCTTACGAGCCTGAAGAGTGCCATGGAACACGCGGCAAAACAGAAAGACGTCACACAGGCACGGGTCTATGCTCAGGCGGGGCTTCCCATTTGCCGTTCCATCGAGGCCTGGTTCAACCAGGACTATGACACTGCTGTCGATGAAATATGCCCGGCTCTTGACCAGATCAGGACGATTGGCGGGAGTCATGCACAGCGAGACGTATTTCGCCAACTTGCCATTTCCGCTGCATTGAAGTCCGGCCGTTTCGAGATCGCCAACGCAGTAATCGAGAAGAGAATGCGGGATAGACCAGCGAATGTATGGGGGTGGAAACGCTTGGCAAGCGCCCTGGACGGGCTTGGCGAGGGCGCAGCGGCAGAACGCGCCCGAACAACCGCGCAGAGTTTTCTCGTTTAGAGCATAAATCGCCGTGTTTTGGCAAAAATGACACGATATTGGCCGGCGTTAACCAATAATTAGCCAAGCCGAAATCGCCGGTTTCAGAAACAAATTAACTGAGATAAAGTAATTTTAGCGTGGATGCGCTCACGGGGATTTTACTATGTCTGCAGATCAGAGTTACGATGATGGTCAAGAGAACCGGCCAGACGTTCAGCAATTTTTGAAACAACTTCACGCGAGAAAAACCCGGAAAGACAATAGAGGTGGCCATCCTGCGCCACCAAATTTTGCGCCACAGGAACTGAGCACTGTGTCCCCGACACCAAAACCTGTCGCCCGGCCAACACCATCTCAGCCAAGACTGACATCAAGGATCACACCGCCCCTGGAATCACGTCCAGTGTCGGACCACCAGCGCCCACCTGAGCCTCAGGCACGGGAACCGCTGCTCGAAGAACGCAGTGCCGGAGAGCGCCCCTTTCAAGTGCGCCCAGCAGAACAACATTCACCTGAACAACGACCACACGAACCGCGTCCCCAGCAAGGGCAAGGGCACGACCAACAAGCTCCCAGAGAACAAGTTGCGCCAAGCAACCCTGTTCCGCCTGAAAAGCAGACGCAAACCGGCGGTGCAAGACCATACGGAAACGAACGCATTGCACGAAATCGCGAGATGGTTGACCGGCTTCTGGCTCCCGATGAGGGAACATCGGAACTACTTCAGGTCGAATCCGAGAAGACACGGCGACTCGCCTTTGGCCTTAGCGCACTCAGCATGATGTTGTCTTTGCTTGTGGTCGTCTTTGCGCCCGCGGGGCGTGAGGTTATCTCCCTGGGGGCCGCAACCGGCTTCGTTATCCTGGCTGCCGTTATTTTTGGTTACGATCGGTTCATGTCACCACCTCCACAGTGACACCCCGTCAGGCTTGGCGACGCATCCACCCGTTTTCCCACAGCATATTGCAATTATTGCTGTAGCTCTCTTCTCCAAAATGGCGTAGGGGTGGAGACACACTTTTTCTTCCGGATCCCCATTCGCCCAAGTGTCATGAAAAACTATCGTCCTTCAGTATCTCTTGGCATCGGCTGGCTCGTGCTGGTGGCAACGGCAGGGTTGAGCACATCTACCTTTTCGCAAAATAGCGAGAATACTCTGCTGGAAGCAAGCCCGCAGGGATTCCAAGCGGAACTGATTTTCAAGGAGGTTGGCTCCCCTCTTGATCCCGTCAAAAACCTCAGTGACGACGATGGACTTCTGCTCATTACCGGCACGTACAGTTCGCCCGAAGGCAAGGTTGAGGGCTTGGTCATAAACAAAGGCGAGATCGTAAGATCAGGCGTGTATCCTTGGGACGGCCTGCTAACTGTCAACAATGCAGGGAAAATTTCGCTGGCAAACGTCAACGAGGTCGAACTTGCAGGAAACCGCCTGAACTTGAGAGCCAATAAGAGCGACCGCAAGGCATTTTTCAAACACGCCGGCGCCACAAAACTTTCAGCCATTCAATCTCATCTTCTGGTTACAGAAGGACAAGTGGACGTAAAGCAACGCGAAGAGGCGAAAGCATTCCGGCGCCGCGTTATTATCGAAGATTTTGAAGGACGGATTTCAGTCTATGACTCGACTCCGCAACGCATCACGCTTTATCAGGCGGCGCGCATTTCCAAAGAGATGTACGGAGCGAGATTTGCCATCAACCTTGACATGGGGACGTACGATTTCTGCTTTCGCAAATTGCCGGGGAAAGACGGCAGTTCCTGCGGTCTCATATCCGATACGTCCAAGCTGACCAACCTTTTGAAGTTTTCATTCAAGTAAGGGAAACCCGCACGCCCAGCCGGGTCACCTGAAGCCTCTGTTGCCCCCGGGAAAGTGCGATGCTGTCTCTGGAATTTCTCCGTACCAACGCGCGCCTCCTGACCTTCGGCGTCACGATGGCGTTTTTCTCCAGTTTTGGTCAGACCTTTTTCATTTCGCTGTTCGGCAGCGAAATCCGTGATGCATTCGATCTGGGGCACGGCGAATTCGGTTCACTCTATGCCGGTGCAACGCTATCGAGCGCGGCAACAATCATGCTGGTTGGCTGGCTGATCGACCGACACAGCTTGAAGCTTTTTTCCTGCGTGACTGTTGTCGGACTGGCGATCGCCTGCATGGCCATGGCTCATCTTTCGGGCATCGTGGCTCTGGCACTGACCCTCTTCGGCTTGCGATTGTTCGGACAGGGGCTGATCAGCCACGCCTCTTTGGTGACCATGGGACGTTACTTTAGCAGGCAGAGAGGGCGGGCCATTGCGGTGGCGTCCTTTGGATATTCGATCGGAGAAGTACTGCTCCCTCCCCTCGTCGTCCTGGCGCTTGGTTTTGTCGCCTGGCAGACCATCTGGCAATCTGCGGCACTCTTTCTGATCGCCGTTGCCGTGCCAACCATCATATGGATCTTGCGCTCAATTCCCGTGTCGCCGGAGGCTTTAAGTGAACATAGCTCGGAGGTTGAGCAAGTCGACTGGACAGTGCGACAGACCCTCGCTGACCCTGGACTGTACCTGCGATTGCCTGTAACGCTTGCAACATCGGCTCTCGGAACGGGCTTGGTGTTCCATCAGGTGTACATAGCGGAAACAAAAGGGTGGTCCCTCGCCCTTATTGCCGGTTCATTCAGCCTCTACGCCGTGACCGCCATAATTGCGACGATTGCTGCCGGTGTGATGGTCGACAAAGTTTCGGCAACCCGCGTAATGCCCTATTACCTTCTGCCCCTGGCAGTCACATGCATTCTTGTAGCGACACTGGAGGCCAACTGGGGTGCGCCGGTGTATTACGGCGTAATGGGGATATCGTCAGGCATACACTTCGGCGTCACAGGCGCCGTGTGGGCAGAGCTTTACGGCGTCCGTCATCTCGGCGCCATTCGATCAGTCATGCAGGCTGCAATGGTATTTTCTTCGGGTATCATGCCGGCGATCATGGGAATTTTGTTTGACTGGGGCATATCGGTCGCCGCGATTGGCTGGGGTGCTGCTGTCTATTGCCTGTTCAGCTCCGGGCTTGCCGGTCTCGCTTCAAAACCAGACCGGCACAATCCTCACGGTCAGCCAAAAAAAACGCCCGCTGGTTGAACGGGCGTGGTCTCGCAAGGTGTTTAAATCTGAGGGTTGACCCGAAGGCTCTCTCCAACCTGATCTCAAAAGTGGATGTAAGACCGCTCTTCAGAATTTCAAGTACCAATCCAATAATGGCATCAACCTCTCACACGGACTTCAGACTGCGCCTGGCAGTTGCGAGGAGTACAACAATCAGGATGATTCCGGCGGCACCATAATACGGCAGGATAGTTCGAAGTGTTTCTTCACTAACGGTATCCGCTCCCGAAGCAAACCAGGCACTCAAGAACAACATTCCACTCAGCGTCAGTCTCCCGAACAGATTCTGGAATGAAAGATACGTTGCCCGATACCCGCTCTCGATTCTCGGGTGAGTAATCTCCAGGATCAGCGGCTTTGAAAGCGCATCGGGCACCATGCGCAATACCAGCAGAAAGATTGCGGCGGGGTGCACCAGGAATGCGAGGGCCAGTATCAATCCGGTCTGCATGGACATTGCCATCATGAGGTTTCCGATGGTTCCTATCCGCCGTCTCAAAGTCAGGACTCCCGCTCCCGCAATAACCGACACGGTCATCATCGTTGCGATGATGAGCCCTGAAACGAGCGGCGTTTCCGCTGCATACCCGGCCTTGGACAGCGTTTCCTTGAGATACGGTTGTGCGAAGACATACGGGACATGGCTCAACACATACGTACCAACGGCAAATACGAAGATCCATAAAAGGACCCGATCCCTGACACGGTTCAGGACAACCAATAACTGTCTCAGCGGTGCTGCCGAGCGTGCATGACCGACGGGGCGAGGCGGTTCGCGGAAAAAGAACACCAGCACCAGACCGCCGAGCCCTGCGACAGCAGTCAGCAGATAGGCCGGCCGTACCGAGTCGATTGAGATAAACCCACCAAGCGCTGCGGACACAGCGAGCGCCGCATAAGTGAAACGCCACGAACGGACTTCCTGTGCTGCAACTTCATCCTGTCTTTCCTCGGCAACGAGTGAGTCATAAAGCAGCGCATTGTCGGTGCCCGACGTAAACGCACTGCCGGCGCCCAGCATAATTTGCGCAATGACGAAAATTTCGAAACTTGCCGCGCCGAAAAGCAGAAGGCATCCCATAACATTTGCGGTCATGGCAATGACAAGAGTTATCCGCCTGCCAAGGTAATCTGAAAAATAGCCAGACGGGACCTCGACGATAACTGTGCTTAAATCAAGGATCGCCGCCAGCAGGATCGCCTCTGCCGCCGTGACGACGCTCTCGAAATACAGGAACCACGCCGCCTGCCAGAATAACAGGCTGCGGCACAGCTGAAAGTAGGGATAAAGGACAATGTTTCTGTTCATGGCGCTTTCGGGCGCCTTTCCTGGGACGGCGCGGTGGTGCGGAACTGTTTCAATGAGAGATGGCAGCCCTCGGCTACTTGAGGGCACGGGCGGCATGAATGGCCTCGACCGCCCAGTCGACGATCAGACTTGCATCGTCAAGCACTTCATCAGGAACCCGAAAGTACTTCCGGACATCGACAGTTCCTCCCTTCTTTTTGTATGAAAACGGTTCACTGTCAGCGTCTTCATATTTCACCCGTGTGATGTCATCGACGACAAAATACAACGTCCCTCCCATGACCATAGCAAACTGGACACCGTCCTGGCGGAATGCCCGACCGCTGAAGAATCTTTGCTCGTCCAGATTTCCCAGGGGTTCAAGCAACTCGCGAACGTAATTCATGAAGCTTTCGTTGATAGCCATAGCCCGGTTCCCATAACACCTCGGTGCACGTTGTACGCCCAAATTCCGCGTCGACCGCCGTCACACTACCTCAATTATCTGTCAGTAATTGGCAGGATGGTTTCCAATTCCAGTTGTGCCTGATGTGTTGTATCAACAGACCTCAGTTTTGCACTCCAGAACACCCTGGGCAGGCTTCAAGAACATGACACTCGAAAACAATGCTTTTCTTCAGCAATGGGACACATCACTCGAAATCCCACCATTCGAAGCCATCACGACAGAACAATTCCCGCCGGCATTTCAGAGAGCATTCAACGATCATCAAACCGAAATTGACGCTATTGCCGACGAACCGGCAAAGCCCACTTTCCAGAACACAATCGAGGCACTCGAGGATAGCGGACAGTTGCTGAGTCGTGTCAGCAGTGTGTTCTTTGCTCTAGCTGGCACGGACACAAACGATGCCTTGCAGAAAATCCAGAAGGATGTCGCCCCGACTCTTTCTCGCCATTACAGCGAGATCTATCTGAACCAGACGTTGTTTGACCGGGTCCATACGCTTTTCAATACTATGGACACTCTTGATCTGACCTCCGAGCAACGCCGGGTTCTGGAGCGATACAACACGTTGTTTGAACGGAGCGGCGCCTCACTGTCGCTTGAAGCACGGCTGCGAATGAAAGAGATCGCGTCTTCGCATGCAGCACTGACAACGTCATTCGCCCAAAACGTGCTGGCGGACGAACGCGAATTCATGCTCGTACTCGATTCCCGTGACGACCTTGACGGACTCCCCGGGTTCGTTGTGGAAAGCGCCGCGGCGGCTGCGAGCGAGCGTGGCCTGGAGGGAAAGTTCGTCATAACCCTTGCGCGGTCCAGCATAGATCCTTTCCTGACCTTCTCGGCCCGACGCGACTTGCGGCAAACAGCCTTTGAAGCCTGGACCAAACGAGGGGAGAATGATGGCAAATTCGACAATCGAGACATAATCTCTCAGATCGTTGCGCTGCGCCACGAACAGGCAGAGCTGCTTGGTTTCGGTTCATTCGCGGAATTTGCGCTCGACGACACCATGGCAGGTACACCGCAAGCCGTCAGAGACCTATTGCTGGCAGTCTGGGCGCCGGCCCGCGCGCAAGCCCTGATCGAACGCGATCAGCTCCAAGACATGATTTCCTCAGAAGGCGGCAACTTCGATCTTGAGGCCTGGGACTGGCGTTTCTACTCGGAGAGAGTCCGAAAGCAACTCCACGACCTCGATGAGACCGAACTGAAGCCTTACTTCCAGCTGGACCAGATTATCCAGGCGGCCTTTTATACTGCGGGCAAACTGTTCGGCTTGAGCTTTGAGGAGCGTTCGGATTTGCCGCGGTACCACAAGGATGTGCGCGGATGGGAAGTTACCAACAGCGACGGCGGGCACGTCGGCATATTTTTCGGCGACTATTTTGCGCGCCCTTCAAAGAGAAGTGGTGCGTGGATGCAGCAATTGAGACCGCAGCACCGGTGCGGAAAAGATGTCAGTCCGATTATTCTCAATGTGATGAATTTTTCGAAAGGGCCAGATGGTGCACCGACCTTGCTGAGTTTCGACGACGCGCGCACCCTGTTTCATGAGTTCGGTCATGCTTTGCATGGCCTGCTCTCAAATGTGACCTATCCGATCATTGCGGGTACGAAAGTCTCGCGTGACTTTGTCGAATTGCCTTCCCAGCTTTTCGAACATTGGCTGGAACAACCGGAAGTCCTTCAACAGTTCGCCGTTCATCACGTGACAGGTGCAGCGATCCCCCAGGCTCTGCTCACTCGTTTGCTTGGCGCACAAACATTCAATCAGGGGTTCGCAACGGTGGAGTACGTGTCATCGGCACTCGTCGATCTCGACCTGCACTGCTCAGACCCGGAATTGTTGAAAGACGCGGCTGCCTTCGAATCGCAATCGCTTGGGCGTATCGACATGCCCAAAGAGATTGCCATGCGCCACAGGCTCCCTCATTTCCTGCATCTGTTTTCGTCCTATGCGTATGCTTCCTCCTACTACAGCTACATGTGGTCGGAGGTTATGGATGCCGACGCATTCGGCGCCTTCGAGGAGGCCGGCGACATCTTCGATTCGGCAACTGCCGATCGGCTTTACGGCGAAATATACTCCACCGGAGGCCGCAACGACCCTAATGACGCTTACATTGCCTTTAGAGGCCGGCCACCGGAAATAGGATCATTGCTAGAGAAACGGGGGCTAGCGTAACGGTCATCTCCGTCTGCCAGCGACACGGCTGTTGCATCATGTTGACACTGGTGCGAGATTGTAGACCATTGGTTGGCAAATGGTTTCGGGGGGAACAACGTGGCTGATTTTTCGTGCTATGTGTCGATAGAAAACAGGACACATGTGCCGATGACAATGGTTGGAGCGCCATCGAATCCATCTCAAGGGTTCTGGAAAATGCCACCGTCGCCGGTGATTGCACCAGGCCGGTCGTCACCGGAGCTGCACCTGTCTGATCGGGCTGGCCCAATTGGTACACAGGGCGACATTACCTACGTCTTGCACTATGCGGATATCGAATATTGTGTGGGATTCCGGTTCTCCGATCCCTTTACGGGAAACAATGAAGGCTCAGCCTGCGTGACAATCAAGGACTATGCTGACCCTTCTTTGCCACTGAACCCGGGCATGATCAGATCGACGGTGAGTGCGCGTTCCGGCGAGGATGAGGCCTGGGCGCGCAAGATCCCGCAAACAGGGCACCCTTTGCATTTGAAGTATGTTGTGGAGGAAGCGACCTCCGGGACGATCATGCGGCTTAAACGGCTGACGGGCAAAAAACTGTCAGAACTGGACGATGAGACCTATCTGATCACCACGGCCGCGGATCACCCGTTTCGATTGCCGGTGGATGCACAATTCAAGAAATTCAAGAAAGCCGGTGACCACTGGGATATGCAAAGCGCCCTTCACCTGTCCGACACTGACCCGGCGTTTGACCTTGTGATCAAGGAGTATGATCCGGTTAGCCCTGACGATCGTCTGGGCGCGGTTCGAATTGACCCTGCCAAAAAATCGCTGACCACTTACTGGTCCAATGGTGAACTCTATACAACTGATTTCAATTATGATCAGCCTTCGGTCCTGACATTACACAGCTTCAAGCTTAGCAATCGTGACACTTCTTCGGCGAATGAATTCTCCAGGGGACTCCCAGATCCCAGTGTAGAGTCAACTTACGATCTTGAGATTTCATTCTCGAGTATTGGCACCTGAATCAGTATTCCATTGCGCCGTCCCCACTGTTGTGGTTAGTCCGGCATTCCCAACGCGTGTATTGGTTTTGCGATGTCAAACAAACTGTTTTTCTTTGGGTCCCTCCGGGATGCCGATCTCTTCGAGATTGTTATCGGACGCCCTCTGTCGGCCTTCAAATGTAGCCACGCGGTGCTGGCGGATCACACCGTCGAGCGCCTGAAGGAATTCCCCTATCCGAGACTTGTGCGGGCACCGGGTCGTAATGCGACCGGGCTCCTTGTAGGCGGTCTCGAGCATTGGGAAATCGAGCGTACGAGTTTCTACGAGACCGCAGAATATGACCTGATTACGCTGGCCGTGAACACTTCGACGGGAACTGTAGATACAGGTTGCTACATCGCAACAGACAGTCTGGAAACCATGGCGGAGACGGGAATATCCTGGTCGATCGACGAATGGCGAGAGGACGCCAAGACCACCGCAATGGCAGAAGCGGAAATCGCAATGGGTTCATACTTCGGTCGGATACCCAGAGATCAGATCGACAATTACTGGGAAGAAATCGAACTGCTGGCTGAACAACTGTTGGCGGAACGGGAACGTACACGCACGGATGTCGCTTGACTTCAAACTGATTCAACGTGGCTGCATGAGTCCCCTGGTCTTTCTCTGAAAACGACAGAACCCCCGCCTCGGGAGACGGGGGTTGCTGTGACCGGTCCGCACCGGCATCCCAGAAGGGGACTGGGATCTCGACGGTATGCCCAGTTGCCTCAAAGGGCAAGCATGGTCGTGATTAACCATGAACCAGTTATTAACGGCTGTTGCAAATCGGAGCACAACAAGCGTCAAATGACGAGCAGATAGGGAATCGCGCCGACACCTGCCACCATCAGGGCAAAAACAAACATTCCCAGATAGGTCAGGCCTCTTTGCCTGACAGGTCTGTCGTCAGGTGAGAACACCCAGGCGAGCACACGTGCCACCACATATGTCAAGAATGCAGGGGCGACAGCGAAAACAATCACAAAGGTGTAGTACCGCCGCAGATCCTCTGGCGGCGTGTAGAGCGCATAGAGGCAGGCGCCAAGCGCAAACACCAGGAACACGAAGTACAACCTTGTGCCAAGCCTCAGTAAGCCACGCGACAGTATCATGTCTTGAATTATGTGGAATCAAACTCCAGACCGCAAGGCTTCTGATTGGTAAATGGTCGTGTTTTATTATTGTGAACCTGCGATCAACTGACTTGCGACGCTGCGTCTTTGGCCGCCTGGGCCAACAATTCGTTCACCTGTCCGACCTGCTCAGTTGGTATGGGTACGAGCAAACGGCTCGCCCCGATGACCAATGACAATGCCACGAAGTTCGGGTCTTTCAGCGGCAGGGCTCCAATCATGGCCGGTGGTGGTGTCGGCACAGAAAAAAGACTGTCCTCGGCAGGTGGGTTTTGCTTGGCGCTTGCATCGATTTCGACAAACAGTCTCGAGATGATTTCCATGCACAAATTTTGATCGGCAGCAAACCTGACGGTTTCTTCGCCACCGCGCATCGCGAACACTTCAATCGTTCCATCGTCCAGGCGCCGTGAATAGGTACCGTCTTTGCTTGGGGTATCGTTCATTGAAAATCCTTTTTAGCTAACATCGCCCGATTGTGAGTGTTGTTGGTGCAGCTATGGCGACTTGTTGATGAGAGGTGCCCAGCCTGACCTCAGGATTCTCGATCCGACCATCTTGAAGGCTGCATTGCGAAGTCGGACTTTCAATTGCCCTTCCGTTCTGACAATGCTCATTCTGCGTACCGATTGTTCCTGCACGTACTGGATACGCGGACGGCGACGTGTCTCGAACACCTCCAGACACCCGGGAATGTTCTCCTGGTCTGCTGCCAATGTTTCGGCAAGCACCAGTGCATCCTCCATCGCCATTGCAGCACCCTGGGCAAGAGTCGGCAGGGTTGCATGAGCCGCATCACCAATCAGCACCGCATTCCCCTGCGTCCACGTTTCCAAGGCAACCTGTTTCAAACCGTCCTTGAGAGCTTTCCTGTGATCGTCGCCTTCGAGGACCGATGACGCTGCGCCGCCAAAGTTCTCGAATTCTGTGATCAAGTCACCGCCTGAAGGCCCAAGGTCGTCGGCGCAGACCATTGCATAAACATACACTGCGCGCTCATCGATCGGCATAACCAACATTGCCCGTTTTTCACCAACCATGTACCGAGGCGATGTTACTCCGGCGGGCCTTGCCGTAATGTAGCGCCAGCATTGATATCCCATGTATTCCGGCAATGGCGCTTCCGGAAAGAGAAGCTTTCTGGTTCGAGAACTTACCCCATCCGCGCCTATGACAAGATCGAATGTGTCGTTTGTTCCATCAGAGAACCTGACCATCGCACCGTCAGGCACCTGAACTATATCGACAGGTTCAACCCCCAGGCGGATATCCGGCCCATTGAGACGGTCCCACAGTGCCCGATGGAAAACCGACCGGCGCAGTGCCATGAAGGGCGGCCAGTCTTTTGTCGCCCCTTTGGTTTTGGTCAGGTCGAGGGCAGCGAGTTCACGCCCCTGACCGTCGGTATAGACAATGTGGGAAATCCTCGTTGCCCGTTTTTCCAGGAAGACACCCAATCCCAACTCGCCCGCTGCCCGCACGGCGTTTCCCGGCAGGTGCAATCCGGTGCCTTCTTCATCGAAGGACTTACGTTTTTCCACAACCCGCGCCGTCAATCCCTTTTGCCGCAGAGCAATGGCAACGGAAAGCCCGGCAATCCCGGCACCCACGATCAGCACCCGAATGTTTGACGACGTAAGCGGCACAGATATTTTCCCCAGTAGTCCGAATCCCTTCACCTTCCATAATGCACAAAAGTTACCCAAAAAAACGGCGGCAAAACTACAAATGCGCAGAAATTGACTGGTGCGGTCTTTCCCGTGTTCTTGATGTTCGATTTGTTCCGGCCAGTCGCTGAAACTGTAACCGGACATCACTTCCGATGAAGCCTGCTGTAGCACACGTCACAGTGCAAGCCCAATGAGACATTTAGGCTGTAACAGACGCGAAAGGTACGAGGTTACCAGCGTCCGGAATGTATTTCAGGCGGACGCGGCTTCGAGAACCGCATCCGCCATTCGACGGATCTATCGGACGGCTGACAAGGGCCCAATATCGGTCAGTTCCCGTAAGAGCGACGATTGTTCGGAATGAACCTGTTTATCGGATCCTCGACGTCAATATCGGAGTATCCCAACAATCGGCCTCCAAAATAAATTCTCTCGGTGATACTCCCACCCCTGCCGCTCAAGACCCTTGCACGAACCTCATTGATGCGATCCAATGGAATGGCCACACTCCCATACCGCTCCCAGAGATAGCCGACTTTTCTATAGGCACGCAGCCGCATGTATCCACCTTGCTTACTCTTGCGAATGATGAATTCATTACCCTTGACAGCATAAACACCATTGCGCTCGTTGGTCCGGGCATCGGCCGGCTGTGCCAAGACGAAAAATGAAGCGAGCCCGCCTACAACAAGTGACATTGTGAGTATTGTTCTGGCAAACATCGAATCCTCCTTTGATTGACGAAGCATAACCCTAAAACTGGTGCCAAATTGCGTCGATCCAAGAGGCAGATCGGATATCTGTGTTTCAAAAATACGTTATGAAATAATTCAGGGAACAAGCGCCCGACGCGACCTATAATATTTTAACGCAAGAATCAGTCGGCCAGTTCAAAGCAAAATCAGATCTCAGGATAGATGATGTCAGATACACCAAAGCCCGGACGTCCTCCGCTCAAAAGGGACACCGAGCCTGGCATAGCGTCAAATTTTGTCCGTGACGGAAAACGTCAGACCTACAGTGACTTTCTCCAGCTCGACGTGCTGCTTGATCTTCAGAAGACATTTCAGGATCCACCGCAGCGTGACGAACTCCTGTTCATCATGATCCATCAGGTCAGTGAACTCTGGCTGAAGCTGCTGCATTCCGAACTCGAACATGCCAGGCACCACATTCTGAACGATGAGCTGAAGTCCTGTCAGAAGTGTTTCTCACGGATTAAGGCCATAGAGGAACAACTGATCAGCGCCTGGAAAGTCCTGTTGACGATGACGACCGCCGATTACAAGAAATTTCGTCATGCTCTTGGGCAATCGTCCGGCTTTCAAAGTTGGGGCTACAGACAAGTGGAGTTCATTCTGGGCAACAAGGATGCACGCCATCTCAAGGTGCATGCTCATGACCCGGAGGCCCACGAAACTCTTGCCGCGGCCTTGGGAGAACCTTCCATCTACGATGTCGTTTTGCGCTTGCTCGGCAAACGTGGCTTTGACGTTCCCCACGACGTGTTGAATCGCGATGTTCGCGAACCCTATGGCGGCAACCCGGCAGTGCTGGAAATCTGGCGGCGGATTTATGACGACCCCCATGCTCACTGGGATCTTTACGAGCTCGGTGAAATTCTCATGGACGTCGAGGGCCTGTTCCAGCGCTGGCGGTTCGATCATGTATCGGCTGTCGAACGCATCATCGGCCATCAAAAAGGAACCGGCGGTTCGTCCGGTGTCGGCTATTTGAAAGCCGCTCTTAACCTTAGATTCTTCCACGATCTCTATGATGTAAGAAACGCATTGCTGGGGGATTGAACAGGCTATGACGCTCTATGAAAACATGTCGGTCGATGACCTGGAGCGCGAATATTCTCCAAGTTCGATGATCGACGGTGACGCATCACGCTACCTGACGCTCTATTCAGAACTGAGCGCGAAGGCGCGCCAGTCGCCAGTATTCAATGCAGATCTAGCCTATGGCACGCGAAGGGGGCAGGTCCTCGACTTTTTCAGGTCCGGGCGTCCCGAACCGTCACCGCTTCACATATTCATACATGGCGGATACTGGCAGGAGTTGAATCACAAACAATCGGCCTTCATGGTGCCGTGGCTGACCGACCGGGGCATTGCCCATGCCGTCGTCAATTACACACTCGCTCCACACGCCACAATCGAACAGATGGTGGCGGAATGCAGAAACGCAATTCAATGGTTGATCGACCGCCACGAACTGCTTGGCGTCGATCCGACGAAGGTGACTGTGTCAGGGCATAGCGCGGGAGCTCATCTGCTCGCGATGGTGTTGACGACACCAGGTTCAGATGAATCCGAAATGGTTTTACCCATAAGGGCGGCATTGATGATAAGCGGTATTTTCGATATCCGACCTATCCGCAACACATACATCAACGAGCCGCTACAGCTGTCCGAATTCAATGCCCTGGCATGGAGTCCGCTGTTCCGGAAAATTGTTTCACCCTGCCCTACACATATTGCAATTGGACGCCACGAAACACCGGAGTTCCATCGGCAGTCAGAAGCCTACCGGGCTCACCTCGAAAAACAGGGCATCCAGACGAGTCTGGCCATCTATGAGGGGCACAATCATTTCGACCTTCCGCTGGCGCTCGACAAGATCGAGGCCCAGGCCAGGCATTCCGGCATCAACATTTTCTGACCGCGCGCATGGGCCGCATGTCAATTGCGGCATATCAATTACAACACCTACCGCCTGACAGTAGACTTAGCCACGTACATTGAACTTTTCCTTCAAACGGAGTCAAACACACGTGTCTAAATTTCTCCTCCAATTCCTGATCGCTTTCCTGGTCGTCTCGATATCACCAAACCTGTTGGCGGCAGCCGAATTCAAGACCGGATCGATCGTCGTCAAGGACCCGTGGGGCCGTGCAACAATTACCAACAGGCCAGGCGTCACTTACGCGATGATCCACAACATGGGCAGCGAAAGCGACAAGCTGATGTCGGCCTCCAGCCCAATTGCAGAGCGGGTAGAGATTCATACACACAAGATGTCCGACGGTGTCATGCAGATGCGCAAAATTGATGCCCTTGAGATACCCGCAAACGGCATGACGATGCTCAAGCCGGGTGGTCATCACCTCATGATGTTCGGCCTGAGCAATGCCCTCAAGAAAGGCCAGATGGTCAAGGTGACGCTGGCTTTCGAAAAGGCCGGTTCTGTTGAAATCATGGTTCCCGTCGGCGCGATCGGTGCTAGCGGTCCCGACCATAGTGGCCATTCGAACTGAATGTTGTTCCGGCGTGCGGGCGCCCGGACGGCAATCACCCGCAAACTGTCCTCACTTGTTGTTGCCGGCAAGCGAACTGTCGTCCGGAGCCTATTACCCCCAAATACCGGCCGGCGGGCCGCTGTGACCAACCACAGTGTGGTTTTCCTTGGCGAAATATGGATGCGGTTGGTATAGAAACATCTCGACCCCCGACAACCATTGAGACGAGGCTTCCGTGGCCAAAATTGAAACCGCCGAAGACCTCAGAGGTTTGTACCGTCAAGCGACCGGCCGCGCCGTCGACAAAGTGATGTCCCGGCTGGAGCCGCATTCAATCCAGTTCATTAGCCTGTCGCCTTTTGCTGTACTCTCGACGCAAGGCCCCGATGGCAAGGCGGACATCACACCACGCGGTGAAAGTCCCGGATTCGTGCACGTTATCGACGACACAACCCTCGCCCTGCCGGACCGTCCGGGAAACAATCGACTAGACAACATGAGTAACATTCTGGCCAACCCGGCCGTCGGACTCATGTTCATGATCCCAGGGGTTGACGAGGTCTTGCGTGTTCACGGGACTGCCGAGATCCGGGATGACGCGGAACTGACGGCCGAGTTCGCGGTAAATGGGCGGCCACCGGTGACCGTCCTCCTGATTCAGATCGAGGAAATGTATCTTCATTGTGCAAAGGCGATCCTGCGTTCCGAAATCTGGGATCCCGACAAAAGGATTGACCGTACGGCCCTCCCCTCCATGGGCCAGATGATCAAGGATCAGATCGGTTCTACCGAACCTGCCGAAGACCAGGACGACATGATCGAACGCTATCGCGAGGTACTGTACTGATGAGCAACACCAGTGAGCCCCTTCGCGAGTCCTTCACGAAGGTGTCGGCTGCAACTGTGATGACCCAATTGTTCAAACGGGGGTTGCGATCAGCCTGGATGCGCGGTGTGGTGCCGCTTCAGTCTCCGCCTGTGCGTTTTTGCGGCCCGGCCTTCACCGTCCGGTTCGTACCCAGCCGCGAGCACGAAGACACCATGGCGACATTTGCCGACCCGGAATATCCCGCCCGGAAGGCTATCGAGACGGCCCCTGAGGGCAGTATTCTCGTCATGGACGGGCATGGCGACGCCGGTGCTGCCATGCTGGGAGACATCCTGGCGGCACGTCTGAAGAAACGCGGTGTCGCGGGTGTCGTCACAGATGCAGGCGTGCGCGACGCGCAAGCCGTTATTGACGTCGGATTGCCGATTCAGTGCGCTGGACCATCGGCGCCGGCAAGCATCACACGTCATAAAGCCATCGACCTCGAAGTGCCCATCGCGTGCGGCAAGATTGCTGTTTACCCGGGCGACTGGATCGTCGCCGACGGCGACGGCGTCGTTGTGGTGCCAGCCAACATTGCCGAGGACGTCGCAGACGCGGCGCTCGAACAGGAAGCTCTGGAAAACTGGATCCTCTCAAAAGTTGAGGAAGGCAGATCTACCGCAGGCCTCTATCCGATGAGTGCGGCAACCCAGGCGGAATACGATGCCTGGCGTCAATCGCAGAAGGATCACTGACACAGTGTCATTCGGCTGACGTGATCTGCTCCTTTGCCAGTTCCTCATTTTTCTTCGCCATGAACTCCTTTGCAGCCTCGGAGCAAACATGGCGAACGACCTTGTTCCAGTCCGATGGCAGCAGATCGCGGCTCGCCTTGT
The DNA here is from genome assembly GCA_021775835.1 of Hyphomicrobiales bacterium. Next base: position 70,212 of record JAJFHC010000070.1, read on the forward strand.
GCATCTCGATCTTGAGATCGTAAGTATACTCGACTTCGATCGGATCGATCGGAATCCGCTGGCTCAAACGTTCCTGCCTGGAGATCATTTCCTCCGCAATCGCCGTCTGGAACATTACTCCCAAACCGAGAATGGCGGCTATTACAATAAACTTCCGGCTCATCATATCGGCTCTCTCCTCCCTTTTTTGCACGCAAACCTACGCCTCACCCACGTTTAATGTAGGACCATAATGACCTGTGCGGCAAAGCAATTGTCACATGTCGAAACCCGGTGGCTGCGAAAAAACGGCACTCCATGAAGCATAGGCAATCGTTCCTGCGATTTTCACGCATTCTCATTGGCACAACCACGATCGGGTAATAGGCTGACATGACGTTGTTTGATTTGCACAAACGAGAGCCTTCCCATGGTCTATCGCCTGCCACCACTCAACTGGCTGAGAGCCTTCGAAGCCGCGGCCCGTCACACCAGCTTTACCGCCGCGTCAGTTGAACTCAACCTCACCCAGGCGGCGGTAAGCCATCAGGTTCGCTCCCTTGAACAACATCTGGGCTTTCCATTGTTCGAACGTCGTCCGCGCAGCCTGAAACTCACGGACATCGGGTCGGGCTATTTGCCGTTTGTGAGAAAGGCATTCGAGGAACTGTCGGTTTCGACGCTGGGCCTCTTTGGACTGAAGGGCGAAAAGACACTCAACATTCGTGCACCGGTTTCCTTTGCCGTCCTGTGGCTGGCTCCACGTCTGGGGGAGTTCAGATCGTTGTACCCCGACATCGCCATTCGCCTGTGTTCTGCGATTTGGGCAGACGCCATGCCACTCAACGAAACGGATATGGACATCAGGTTCGGTGCCGGCGACTGGCCCAAATTCAACAGTGAGCTGCTCTGCAACGAAACCGCAGTTCCGGTTTGTGCATCAGCCTATGCCGCTCGTCATACCCAGCCCCGTCAACCGTCAGACCTCAGGACCTGGGACCTAATCCATGTGATCGGGTTCGATGATCTTTGGAGCAGGATTCTCGGAGACGCTCAATTGACGCACCCTATCGAAAACAGACCGCTGTCAGTGGACACGTCTCTCGCGGCACTGGAACTGGCTCGAATGGGACAGGGTTGTGTTTTGCTGCCCGAACGTTTCGCAGAACGCGCGCTTGCCGAGCAAGACCTGATGATTCCCCTGGAGACACGATTGCCGATGCGTCAGGCCCATTACATTCTGACGCCGGAGGTCGATAAACCGTTCAAACCCGAAGCAACGTTGTTTCGCGAATGGTTACTGGAGACCGTTGCCCGTGAGCGCTCGCCAACTTAAAAATTGACCACGAGCGGTCCATCCGGTTCTTGCGAATCCGTTACGCAACATTTATAGAAAATCAACATTACGTTAGGATCAGCAAGCGCCTCATGGGGAGTTGTCCTGCGATCCGTATACAGAATGTTGTTTGTTTCTGATATGTTAGAATGCTATCCTGAATTGCGGCACTGTAAACTGGACGCGCAAGCCGTGAGGCTGGCCGATCTGCAGAACAACAATGAGCCGAACAACACAATATCGATCCTTTGGTGACGACCGTACTGATGACTGGCTGGAAATGTCTTCAAACAATCGTGCCCATAAAGATGCGCATCGGCGAACGATAAAGCGTCTGGCAGAGTATTCGACCGCCGCCTACCGGGCGGAGTACGAACAGATTCCGGTTCAGTACCGGGCAGAATACAAACGCCCGGTCGATCAGCGCCGCGTATTCAAGAAATGGCACGGCGAAGATTCGATCGAAGCCCAGGTTTATGGCGAAGAGATCGGCAATCTGCCCGGCGGCAGAGCCCCCGCCTTGACTCGCCCCAAAAGACAGCGGGTAGCCCCGGAAACGTTGAGAAACTACTCGCCGCCGGACCCGCGCCGTTCAGTAAGCAACGCCAATGATTTTTCCGGTAGACCCATTAGCAGGCAGAAGCCGCCCATGGAAATCAACGCTGCCGTGAAAGAAGGCTATGCCGTAAAAACCGATTTGGATGAGGTGCTCGCTGAGTTCGAGAGCGACAATGCTCTCGGGCCGGTGGCGAAGATCACGGTTGCCGTGACCTGCATTGCGGTCACGGCGATGTCGATCGTCTATTTCATCTGAAATCGCAGCTCTTTCTAATTGTCTTTTCAGGAAACGCCAACAGCTGGTTGGCAATCAGATCCCTCATCAGAGGTTACATCTCACGCGGCTGCGGGCGTCCATTTCAAAAAGGTAGCGGTGAACACGAAATGGCAATTGAAGCTTTCCCTCTCAAAGATTTTTTCATGTCGCCCGAGGCATCATCGGCTGAATTCAGTCTTAGCCCGTCCTATGCCGAACCGATGGTGCTGTCAGAATTGCTGGCTCTGGCGGCTCCCGGTCAAAACAACTTCGAAGACATTTCACTCGGATACCCGCCCCTGCACGGTAGCGCCGGCTTAAGGTCCAGGATCGCAAATCTCTATGAAGGTTTTGCGGTGGACAACATTGTCGTCACGAACGGCCTTGACGATGCCTTAGGAGCAATCGGGCTTGCACTGGCAAGTCCGGGAGATCGTATTATCGTTCAAACACCGTGCTATCAAACCCACAGATCGGTCGCCGCGTGGCGCGGTGTAGAGGTTTGCGAATGGCCATGTGTCGAAGAGAACGGCTGGGCTCCCGATCTCGGGTATCTCGAAGACCTGCTCAAGCAACCGACCAGGTTTGTTGTTCTGTGCACGCCGCACAACCCAACCGGTTTCACACCGGATCTGGACTTCCGAAACCGCCTGATCGATTTATTGAGAACCAACGGCACGGTCCTGATCGCAGACGAAATCTATACGGGACTGCCGAACACCGTACCGTGGGGTGAGCCCCTCGCCTGCCAGTACGAGAACGCAATTTCCCTTCACGGTCTTTCCAAGACACTAGGCCTTCCAGGCCTTCGGGTCGGATGGATGGCGACTCAGAACTTGTCTCTCCTCGAAGAAATCAGAGAGATCAAGGATCATTTCAACAGTTTCATTACGGCACCAAGCGAATATCTGGCGGCGTTGGCTCTCGATCACTCCAGCGAAATTCTGACACGGAACTCCAACATCCTTGCCGGGAACGTCGCAATTGCGAATGCGTTCTTCCAACGACACGGAAATCTCTTTGACTGGACGGCACCTGTCGCCGGGGTGAATGGGTTTCCAAGATGGCTTGGTCCGGACGATGCCGAGACGGTGAGCATGAAGCTCCTGCGGGAACGTCGTCTGCTCCTGGCCTCAAGCGCACGTTTCAACTGGGGAAAAGATCATTTCCGAGTTGGACTTGGGTGCCGGTCACTTGCACAGGCGATGGAGAGGCTGGATGAGTATCTTGGCGATATCTGACGGGCCGGCCGCCAAGCTTAAGCGTGAACCCGGTGTTACACTGTTCTATCGACAATCTGGCCCGGACCACCGTTTGGATCGGGAACGGCACCTTGGGCAGCGGCTTGCAGGTTCTGGGCCGTCTGCAGCAATGCGTTGCCGACATTGGCCTCGGCCTGAAATGCTTTTTTGGCTACCGCTACTTGAATCGACTGAGCCGTCTGTGCCTGAGTGACAGCCAGTGCCGCCGTCGATAAAGAACCCACGCTCATATGCCGTCCCCAACTTTGCGCAACATCAGGACGCGAGAGTAAGACGTTTATGCTTAATGAATCGTGACGAGAGATTCCCAATGGGGTACCAACAAACATGAACGCCAGCGACGTATCCCGCCCCCTGCCCTCAAATCAACCGCCTTCGGAGTCGCTGTGGCTGGCAACGGCAGGTCTCACGCCGCCCTATCCTGATCTACAGCGGTCCATCGACACGGACGTCGCCGTTGTCGGAGCCGGCTTCACCGGCCTTCATGCCGCCCTGGTTCTTGCAGCGCAAGGCCGCGATGTCACGGTGATCGACGCCAATCAACCCGGTTGGGGCGCCTCCGGACGCAATGGCGGTCAGGTCATTCCGGGACTTCATGCGTCCCCATCGGCACTGGTCCGCCGCTACGGCAAAACGCGTGGTGAACGCTGGCTCAAGGCAGGACTTGAAAGTGCGAACACGCTGTTTGACGTGATCAGGACACAACAGCTCGAATGTGATGCCAAACAACCGGGCTATCTGACGCTTGCCCACAACCAACGTGCCCTGGGCCGTCTAAAGGATGAATGTGAAGAGATGTCATCCTTTGATCCCCGAATCCGCATGATTGATCAAAGCGACACTCAAGTGTTGACCGGGTCCGAGGCGTTTTGCGGCGCACTGATGACTGAAACCGGGGGTAGCGTTCAGCCTCTGAAGCTCTGTCAGGAACTGGCCCGGCGGGCCAGTGATCTGGGCGCCGTGATATACGGCAATACGATGGTTTCCGGGATGTCCCACGATGATGGCCGATGGGTCCTGACAACACCATCGGGTACAATCACCGCCCGTGGCTTGATACTCGCCACGAACACATACACCCAAGGGCTTTACCCGCCGGTGCAGAGGGGGTTTGTTAGGGTGTGCAGCTTTCAGGCTGCAACGGAACCACTCGGCGATCGAGCCGATCACGTATTCCCCGAGGGCCACGCGGCAAGCGATACGCGCCGCCTCCTGCATTATTTTCGGAAGAGTCCGGACGGACGGATCGTCATGGGCGGCCGTGCCCCCTTCCGCACCGATGTTACCCTGAATGACGCGCAACCGCTTCGCGAGGGTATAGCCCTGATCTATCCCGAATTCGCCGACGAACCGGTAACGTCGTGCTGGGCGGGCTGGGTGGGCTTCACCTTGTCTCACCTGCCTGTTCTGGCACGCATTGGCGATCGTGGTTATGCCGTTTACGGATACAATGCTTCAGGCGTGGCGTTGTCCAGCGTTCTGGGCCGCGAAGCCGCTCGCCTGGCGTCCGGTGCCGATGCTGACGAGATCGAGGCACCTGTCGAAAAAATGGCACCCGTTCCAATGCACCGTTTCAGCCGGGTTGGCGCGTCGATGGCCATAAAGGGATATGCGATTTTGGATCGCCTGGGTCTTTAGCTCAACCATCCAACCGTCAGTGTTGTTATCCCAGATCCAGTATGCCCCTGTTTGGGGTGAACAGGTCCGGTGCTACACTCTGATCCCGGCAGGAACCAGCTGACTCCACCACCAGTGAAAGCGCGTCATCATCCAGCAAGCGATAGTTTATCGTGACATGGGCCAACGCTGGTCCGTCGACAATCGTAAAGACGAGCGTTTCTTCAACCGGCGCATTGCACTCGGATACAAGTTTCTGTTCCGCCAGGGCGACCGCAGGGTACATCATCACGGCCAATAGAAACCAAATCCATGAACCACGCTGCCAACTTGCCATACGCCCAGCCCTTCACTGAAACTCTACTCTCACTACGAAGCGCAAAGTCTAGCCGGCAAACGTTAAGGCGCGTGTAAGACACTTCTTCAAATTTGATGCACTACCCCATGCCCATACTTGTCCGCAAATCCGATATGGTCTGGCCTTACTCCTTCCCGACGTATCCGTTTTTCTTGAGGAACGCCAGCAAGGCTGTCGGATAATCCGGATAATACGACCATCTCAAACAGTTTGAGGAGGCGTCATAGCCACCCGAGCAATATTTCAGCCCCCACTCGGACATCCTGTCATGGAGTGCAAGCAAGTCCCGCCATCCATCGTCAAACTCTCCCAGCAAAACCCTGGTTGCCAGGTACCCCGCCAGCAGTCCATTGGGCTCTCCAACAGCCTTGACGGTTTGCGCTATGGGCAACATGGCATTGAGGTGCTTGCGATGGACCGAACGAAAGGACGGTGAGCCAGACACGTCCACGAGTTTTCTCCCTCGGATCTGTTGAATTCGAATTGGCGGATAACTGCCGGAATATGAGGAGAACTGATAGTGAAACCGGTTGTCAGGACTGACAAACTCGTATGTCCCATCGCCGTCCTCATCACTCACGGTCGCACGGTCACCGTCATAGCTGCCTCCTTCTATGCGATACCAGCGTCTGCCGTTGGGCGAGGCTGACGCCACCCTCAGGACAGTGCAACAATGCGCGCCACCTGAATACGTCGATAGCAGAACCTCGGGAAAAGGATTGCCTGGATCAAGTTCCACGATTCGTGCTGTCGCCGTAGGCCACGCGAAACCGGACACCTCCCCTTGCATGATCATGACCCGGCTGCGGAGACGGCGGACCTCAATCATCGGAACACGGACTTTAGCCTCCTCATTGTCCCATCCCAGGTCCGCCCCGGTCTTTATGTCGTAGTAAAGCTTGACCGCAATCTGGCCACTTTCGATTGTTGCCATGCCGCCTTCTGTCGTCTTATCGAGGGTGACCTCTATGACCTTGTCCTGGGCACTCCCCTGTCCAACTGCAGGCACCACCAGAATGACGAGCGCCAAGGTAAAACGGACGAGGGCCTGACAGTGCCTGTTCATTGCATGCTTCATGCAACGGCGTTCAAAACATCGTCTCGCGCCATTTCGGAAGCAACGACATAAACATGGCTGCCACGCACCACACGGGCCGGAAGCCGGCGAACGACAACGGTACCGGCAGACTCGAGTTTCAGTTCCACAGGCGGACGGTCAATTTCCTCAAGAGAATACACACGAGCCGCAAGCGTTCCAGCCGGCACCTGATCTCCCAGATCTATCAGGGTTTCACAAATTCCGGTTATAGGGGATGACACGATAGAACTTCCATTCATTGCATCCAAATAAACAGTGGCGCCACTTTGATGCCGTCTTTCCGCCGGCAAAACACCCAGATGGACAAGCGCATTGTTCAAACCATTGTGGCCAATTCGTGTTGCCGTTTTGTCGACCCCGGCCCCTCCCGACAATTCATTCGAAATGAACGGCACACCCAGGCTCTGTGCAGCAGGGTCGAAGCCTGTGGGGGCTTCTTCGCCGCTCACGACAAACGTATACGGCGCGCCGAAGGCTTCCGCCAATTCGAGGCTCTTTGCAAACACAACCTTGTCGTCACAAGTGCATAGGAATGCACAGGGCAAATAGTCTGCGTCGGAGCCACCGGAATGAAAGTCTATCCCGGCATCGCACAAGGGCAACAGTTCCGTCGTCACGAAATGGGCGATAGCCGAAGTTGGACCGGCACTCTGGGAACCGGGAAAGCACCGATTGAGGTTGCCCCCATCCAGAGGAGAAACACGGGCATTGTCCACCATGGCGGGATAGTTGAGCGCGGGCAGAATGATAAGCCGCCCAGAGATTTCTCCGGGTTCGGTCTCCTGGATCAGCCGCCTCAAGATGACCTGGCCTTCATATTCATTGCCGTGATTGCCGGCTGTCAGGAGAACCGTTGGACCGGCGCCGTTTGCAATTACGACGATCGGTATGGGAATAGTCGCAAACGCATGTTCGTTGTCGGAGTGCGACAGATTGAGGCTGCCGAAGCGCTTGCCGTCGCTCTCCAAGTCCAAGGCGCACGAAATGCCCTGCGTGTGCTTCATCCAACTCAACTCCACCGCGTAAATATCTCATGCTGTCGCATCTCGTTCAGACAGGCAAGGCCGATTGTTGCCAAATACGTTGCTACGGTTACTGAAGTCGAAATTTATTGCAAACACGGTGGATCGGGCATAACAGAAGGTCAAATAGCATATATTATTCAGATACTTCTGCGACGATTATGACAAAGAGAGACAACTGCTCATCCTTGTCGCAGAATCACGCAGGCGTGCATGTCATAATGTACACCCTGCGTGACGATGAATGACAACCTGCAGGACCGCACAAGTGATTCCCCATCGGAAACTTGTGCTTTTTGAAGTCAGGCGGCAAAATCGGTTCAAAATGGGGAGTTAGATATGTCGCCTGTACGGTTTGCAATGAAGTTTCTGATTGTTTTGGCCTGCCTCCTTTCGCTCGCCCTGCCGGCGTCGGCGCAAACATTCCTTGACCGACCGGTCATGGTTG
>JAJFHC010000008.1 GCA_021775835.1 Hyphomicrobiales bacterium
GATTTACCATTAGATGGTTGTTCTATGACGCAAAGGTGTTGTAAGCCGGTTCGGCGCTGCAACAATTGCGGTGCAACAAAGAGGTCAAGTCAGTGCAGAGCATACTGCATCAGGGAGGTATCGGCGACGCCGCGGGTTCAACCGCGGCATCGCTGCCGCTCGCACTGCTCCTCGTCCTTCTAGTCGTGATCCTTATTAGCCCCTTCCAGGGAGCGGCGATGGAGCGAGCGCGTTAGAGAACGCAAATAAGACCTCCAGACAGCCCGCTCCCGAAAGGAAGCGGGATTTTTTTTGACCAACAACAGCAAAAGCCAAGATGACAGAACTGAAAATCAAACGTTCCGACGCAATTACGAAGGGTCCAGCTAAGGCGCCGGCGCGAGCAATGCTGCGCGCTGCGGGGTATGGCGACAAGGATTTCGCCCAACCGATGATCGCGGTCGTCAACACGTGGTCAACGGTGACGCCGTGCAATCTGCATCTCGGCGCCCTCGCTGAGCCGGTTCGCGCAGGCGTGCGCGCCGGCGGCGCAACGCCCATCGACTTCAACACGATTGTCGTTTCCGACGGTATCACCATGGGCGGTGAGGGCATGCGCGCCTCGCTCATGAGCAGGGAGCTGATTGCAGACTCGATCGAACTTGCCGTACGCGGACATTCGCTTGACGCCGTGATCGTTCTTGTGGGTTGCGACAAGACGATACCGGCCGCCGCCATGGCGCTTGCGCGCATGGATATTCCGGGCGTCGTTCTCTATGGCGGCACGATCATGCCCGGCCATCTCGGTGACAAGGACCTCTCTATTCAGGATGTGTTTGAAGCGGTGGGCGCCCATGCCAAAGGCGACATTGACGATGAAGAACTTGACGCCATTGAACGGGCGGCGTGTCCCGGCGCCGGCGCCTGTGGCGGTCAGTTTACAGCAAACACAATGGCAATGGCGCTGACATTTCTCGGTATCAGCCCCATGGGCTCTGCCGATCCGCCGGCGACCGCGAGCGCCAAGGCGAAAGAAGCTGAACGGTGCGGCCGCATCGTTGCGTCCCTGGCGGCAGAGGGAAAGACGGCGCGTTCGTTCATCACCGAAACATCGCTTCGGAATGCTGCGACTGCCGTTGTCGCCAGCGGTGGGTCGACCAATGCGGTATTGCATCTTCCAGCAATAGCGGCGGAAGCCGGGTTAGTATTTTCCATCGATGAGTTCGATGCGCTCTCGCGGACGACGCCGGTGATCACGGATTTGAAGCCCGGCGGACAATATCTGGCAAAAGATCTCTATGCGGCGGGCGGCAATCCGCTTTTCGGCCGACGATTGATGGAGGCGGGAAAAATTGTCGATACGCCGACGGTGACCGGCAAAACATTGTTTGCAGAATTAGCGCACGCAGAAGAAGCACCGGGCCAGAAAGTCGTGGGCAGCGTCGAAAAACCGTTCAAGGAAACTGGCGGCCTGCGCATCTTGTATGGCGATGTTGCGCCCGAGGGGTGCGTTCTCAAAACCGCGGGCTATGGCGACGGCGCCTTTGAAGGGCGCGCGCGAATATTTGAATGCGAAGAAGACGCATTTGACGCCGTGACACACGGAAAAATCGTCGACGGCGATATCGTCATTATCCGGTATGAAGGCCCGAAAGGTGGACCCGGCATGCGCGAGATGCTCGCCGTGACCGCCGCCGTCGCCGGGCAGGGGCTCGCCGGCAAGGTTGCACTCATCACAGACGGTCGGTTTTCCGGCGCCAGTCATGGCTTCGTCATTGGCCATGTCTCGCCTGAGGCTGCAGTCGGCGGGCCGATTGGCCTCCTCAAGGAAGGTGATCGCATCACCATTGACGCAGAAGGGCGACGCATCGACGCCGATGTCGACTGGGCCGCGCGAAAAAAAGAAATTACGCCGCGGCCGCCGAAAAAAATGGGCGGCGCGTTTGATAAGTTCGCCCGGCTTGTTTCCTCGGCGTCAAAAGGCGCCGTCACCATCGAATTGCCAGAGAATTGAAGATCAGAGTTAAAGAGAAGGAACGATCATGATTAAGCTTTACACGGAAAATGACGCCAACCCGGCCGCAGTGAAGGGCGCGCCGGTCGCCGTCATTGGCTATGGCAGCCAGGGCCGCGCCCATGCGATGAACCTCGCCGCGTCTGGATGTCAGGTCATTGTCGGCGTACGCAAAGGCGGCGCCGGCGCAAAGAAGGCTGCGGAAGACGGACTTGAAACGGCGAGCATCGCGAGCGCGACGAAACAAGCAAAATTGATCGCAATCCTGACGCCGGACATGACCCATGAAGACGTTTTCAAGACGGACATCGAACCAAATTTAAGCGACGGCGACGCCGTTCTCGTCGCCCACGGCTTTACGGTGCTTTACGGCCGAGTTCAGCCGCCGAAAAATGTTGACGTCATTCTCGTGGCGCCAAAGGGGCCGGGCGATCTTGTCCGCCGTGAATACGAACGCGGCCGCGGCGTTCCATGCCTCTTTGCGGTCCATCAGGACGCAACGGGCAAAGCGCAAGAACGCGCGCTTGCCTATACCAGCCTCATCGGCGGCACGGCCGCCGGCGCGATTGAGACGACGTTCAAGGAAGAAACGGAAACGGATCTCTTTGGCGAGCAGGCCGTACTTTGCGGCGGCGCGTCGGAGCTGGTCATTGCCGGCTTCGAAACCCTGGTGGAAGCCGGTTACCAACCAGAAATCGCTTATTACGAATGCCTTCATGAACTGAAGCTAATTGTCGATCTCTTTTATGAGGGTGGGATCACGCGCATGCACGAATTCATCTCGGAAACAGCGAAGTATGGCGATTTCGTTTCGGGCCCGCGCGTCATTAATGCGGAAACGAAACAGCGCATGCGCGAAGTGCTGACCGATATTCAGAACGGCTCTTTCGCCCGCGAATGGATCCTCGAAAACCAGGCCGGCAAGCCACGCTACAACCAGATGCTTCAGGCCGATCTTGATCATCCGATTGAGAAAACCGGCAAGGAATTGCGCGAAATGATGTCCTGGCTGAAGCCCGGCGCCAACACTAAAGACGAGTAGAACCCATGGCCGACGCCGCTCAAAAGACGAAACCGAAAAGCTCGACGGGCGTTTCAAAAGCCGGCGCCGAGCTGCTTCTCGACGCGCTTGAAGAACAGGGCGTTGAGGTTATTTTTGGCTATCCAGGCGGCGCGGTCCTTCCGATTTACGACGCGCTTCATCAACGCGATACCATCCGTCACATCCTGATGCGCCATGAGCAGGGCGCACTTCACGCCGCTGAAGGATATGCGCGGTCTACCGGGAAAGTTGGCGTCGCTCTAGTGACGTCGGGCCCTGGCGCAACCAACGCCGTCACCGGTCTTGCCGATGCGTTGCTCGATTCTATTCCGATCGTTTGTATTACCGGACAAGTTGCGCGCGCTTTCATCGGCACGGATGCTTTTCAGGAATGTGACACGACGGGGATCACACGGTCGTGCACGAAGCATAATTATCTTGTTCAGTCCGCCGCCGAACTCTCTGGCGTCGTGCATGAGGCGTTTCATATTGCGCGGCGCGGTCGCCCGGGGCCGGTCCTCATCGATATTCCCAAAGACGCCCAATTTGAAGAAGCCGCCTATACAAGCCGCGAAAACGCGAAGAACCGCAATTGCATTGTCGTCCCGGATGTTCGTTCCAGCGACATAGACCAGGCGATTGATTTGATGCGCTATGCGCGCCGGCC
>JAJFHC010000071.1 GCA_021775835.1 Hyphomicrobiales bacterium
CCGTATCCGATGAAACACCCCACCTGAACCGACCGCGGTTTCCTCCCCTGAGGCTCGTCCGACACCTGCCCACCCGAGCAAGTGGCCAAATCAAACTCGGGCAGGTGTCCGACAACCCTTCACAATAGCGGTGATTAGACCTATGAATTTGTGGCGGCTGTTTCATCACGAGATGAGCAGTTAGCGCATTAACACCAAGTTTCCGAGATGCCTCGTTGCCGTCGCAGTTTGCCCCCGTTGGGCCATGCAGCGATTACCGCAAAACAAGGTTCGGCAATTTCTACTTTAAGACACCCGATGGTCGCTGGGACTTCCATCAAGCGTGGTTGCGATCGGCGGTATCTATCCATCGCAATATAGTGACAATTTGTGTCCCAAATTATTAAACTCCTTGATATGTGAGCTTGGTCTCCCCAATTCAAGTAGCACAAGTTAGCACTCTCTACGTGAGAGTGCTAAATGCGGTGTTGGTGATCTCCAAAAACGACACGAATTGATCGGGATCAGAGATTGTCACCATGATGGGTAATCAACTCATTTCCAGGAGATAAACATGAAATTTCGTCCACTAACCGACCGCGTACTCGTTCGCCGTGTTGAAGAGGAGACGAAGACCGCTGGGGGCATCATCATCCCCGATACCGTTCAGGAAAAACCTATGGAAGGCGTCGTTGTTGAAACGGGCCCGGGTACTCGTGATGAAAACGGCAAACGTATTCCACTCGATGTGAAGGCGAATGACCGGGTTCTATTCGGAAAATGGTCAGGTACCGAAGTGAAAATCGATGGCGAAGAACTTCTGATTATTAACGAATCCGACGTACTGGGCATCGTCGAAACGCCAAAAGCGATGAAAAAAGCGGCGTAACATTCGTCTCAATTTGCAGCGGTTTGCTTGACGAACTGCTGATGTCATTATCAAACTCAAGGATCGACAAGATGGCTGCCAAAAAAGTAATATTTGCCACCGATGCTCGCGAGAAAATGCTCCGCGGTGTCGAAGTTCTTAATAACGCCGTAAGAGTAACGCTCGGCCCGAAAGGCCGTAACGTAATCCTCGACAAGTCTTTCGGCGCACCACGCTCTACCAAAGACGGTGTAACGGTTGCCAAGGAAATCGAACTGGAAGATAAGTTCGAAAACATGGGCGCACAGATGGTGCGCGAAGTCGCTTCCAAAACCAATGACCTCGCTGGTGACGGAACAACCACTGCAACGGTTCTGGCGGCAGCAATTATTCGAGAAGGTGCAAAATCAGTTGCTGCGGGCATGAACCCGATGGACCTGAAGCGCGGCGTTGAGATGGCCGTTAAAGCGGTGATTGCGGATCTCGAAAAGCGCTCAAAGAAGATTAATTCTTCTGACGAGGTGGCCCAGGTCGGTACCATTTCGTCCAACGGCGACGCTTCAATCGGTGCAATGATTGCCGAAGCAATGCAGAAGGTTGGCAACGAAGGCGTTATCACGGTGGAAGAGGCCAAAAGCCTCGATACCGAACTTGATGTCGTTGAAGGCATGCAGTTTGAACGCGGTTACCTGTCACCTTACTTCATCACCAATGCCGACAAGATGAACTGCGAATTGGAGGACCCCTATATTTTGCTGCACGAAAAGAAACTCTCCAACCTGCAGGCTATTCTGCCGATTCTGGAAAGTGTCGTACAGTCCGGCCGCCCTCTGCTCATCATCGCAGAAGACATTGAAGGTGAAGCGCTGGCGACTCTCGTGGTCAATAAACTGCGGGGCGGTCTCAAGGTTGCTGCTGTAAAGGCTCCAGGCTTCGGCGATCGCCGTAAGGCCATGCTGGAGGATGTCGGAATCCTCACCAACGGTCAGGTAATCTCTGAAGATCTCGGCATCAAACTGGAAAACGTCACGATTGATATGCTGGGCTCTGCCAAGCGCGTCAGCATCACTAAGGACGATACAACGATCATTGACGGCGCTGGCGCCAAGAAGGACATCCAGGGCCGCGTTTCCCAGATCCGCGCTCAGATTGAAGAAACCACCTCTGACTACGATAAAGAAAAGCTGCAAGAGCGTCTGGCCAAACTGGCTGGCGGTGTAGCCGTGATCAAAGTCGGCGGTGTCACAGAAATCGAAGTGAAAGAACGCAAAGACCGTGTCGATGACGCGCTCAATGCAACCCGTGCTGCGGTGGAAGAAGGCATCGTTCCAGGTGGCGGCGTTGCACTGCTACGCGCTCAGAAGGCTGTGAATAACCTCACGTCATCAAACCCCGACATTGCCGCTGGCATAAAAATTGTTGCCAGAGCCCTGGAGTATCCGATCCGGCAGATATGCCAAAACTCAGGCGTGGAAGGCTCGATCGTTGTCGGCAAGGTTCTGGAAAAATCCGGTAACTTTGGCTTCGATGCACAGAAAGAAGAGTACTGCGATCTGGTGGAGGCAGGCATCATCGACCCAACAAAGGTGGTCCGCGTCGCGCTGCAGGATGCAGCTTCTGTTGCCGGCCTGCTGATCACGACGGAAGCTATGGTGGCCAACGTTCCGCAGAAGGATGGCGGCGCCACTGCAATGCCCGACATGAGTGGCATGGGCGGCATGATGTAAGCCATCCAGCATAGACAGCTATGAAGAAGCCGCTTCGGGAGACCGGGGCGGCTTTTATTCTGCGGCCTTTAACAGTAATGTCGAATTGGGTCTTTCGAAACCGGGCCAAAAAGGCTTTGCGTAAATGGGGCCGCCTAAATTCGTGCAGAAACCTTGTATCTGCCTCTGCTGCCGCGGGCTTTTTTCATGCATCAACTTGATGCGCACGATTGTCTTCAATGCAATCGCCACTGCGCATCGACTATTCGCATCTCTGCTGATCCAATGAGTGAATTGCTGGCAACGCGGACCTGTGCGAGTGGACCGTCCAGATTTTTGCTCCAAAAATCCAAAAACTTGATCAATTGGGGGAAGCGAGGCGCAAGATCGTATTCTTGCCAAACGTAGCTCTGCAGCAGATTGCGATGATCAGGCATTCGGTACATGATCTCTGCCGTAGTAAGACTCCAGCCCCCCAGCTGGCGCTCAAGTTCGCTTTCGTTCATATCTTGTCCTTTCGCATTGAGAGTAACCAGCCCTCCCGAAGTTCGGACGTTGAGTCTTTTGAGAACAAAGTGTGCAGCCTAACCGATTAACAAAAACTGAACAGGGCAGCGGCATCCGCCATTGCCATGCACTTAAGCTCAACCAAGACAGTTGAAAAGCAATTTTCAGCGAATTGATAGTATCGAGTTTTTCGATGGGTCGGTTGTTCCTTGATCCATTCGATTCTAAAGACATCAAGATATCCGGCTTTGGTCAAACCAAACAGCCTCCGGTAAATGCGGGGCGGTTCAAACTGAGAAGTAGGCCACCGGCAAGTTGACGGTGAGAATGTGGTGAAGAACGGACATATCAATAATCAAAAGCATTTGCTGATCGCCGTCCACTTCCGCACCCTGTTGATCTGGTTTACCGCGACGACTATCTAGAGTTCAGGGTGATCATGCTCACCCACGTGGTCACGAAAACAAAAAACGAGCCATGCTGGGGATTGCATACTGACGGAACGTTCCGCGTGTTCCAAAACTATTTTTGTTCTGTTTTACAACTTTTTGACCTCGGCGCCGGAGTGGAAAAAACACCCTCCAGAGATTGATACGCCCCCTCCATTAGTGCGCCTTGCGTGCATTGAAGGGATGCTTCACATCCACCGGCCAGCCGTCTGTTCCAATCTGCGTGCTGCACCCCCGTCGCTCCTCTGACTGGATCTCTGAGTCGTGGCAGTGTTTGCAGACTGACCCAGTGTTCTCGTGGTCGAAAAACAACGTGCGATCACCTTTGTGTGGTATGATGTGATTGACGGCATCTGCGGCTGTCACCGTGCCAGCCGCATCGCAACGTCTACACAATGGCTCTGCTTCAGGCGTCTTGCCCTTAGAGCGTACCAGCGTGGTGTCTTGTAAATCTTACGATAGGTTTGGGCTCGCTCGCCGCGGCGGTCAGAACTCATTGTGAACCGTTTTCAGAACTTCGGTAGGTTGTAGAACAGCGGCATTTGCAGACAGAGGTGGCCGAATGCGCGTCGTGATCAGACAATACGGTGAATACTATGTTAGCTTC
>JAJFHC010000072.1 GCA_021775835.1 Hyphomicrobiales bacterium
GGAACTTTGGTGTCTCTTCTGCGGAGGCGAAGCGTTGTGTCGGCCAGCGTGCGCCGTCACCAAAATATGTCAGTACTATTCTGCGCCACCTCAAACCAACGGCAGGAGGGTATTATTTCGCGCTCCATAGCAATTCGCCGGGCTTTACGGGCGACAAGAAAGGCGGCAAAGGACACATATCCGCCGCACGGCCGGCCTCCAAGGTCATGCGGGGTTTCATGACAAAAGGTGGCGGGCGTGGAGACAATGCGGTGCTGGTCGCAGGCGTTGAGCGCTATGGCAAGGGTACCAGGGCAGCAGCTCTCGTGGGCCGGTTGAAAAAACTCAAACTCAACGTCATCTACGAACATGTTCGCCCCAATCGGAACGACTGCTCGCTGTCGAATTATCTGCTGCTCAGACGCGGCACATCATTGGGCAAGTATTTCAATATCGAAGTGGTGCATGGCGACACAGCAACACAGCGGAAAATGATCGACACATTGTTGAGGAAACACCTCAACATCCAGGGATAACGCTCTGTTATCGAATCTTTTCCGCCTCTCGCCCACCGCAGACATTGGCTTGAAACCGTCTACGGTTTGAATTTGTCGTGCCAGTGGCGTGCGATATCGATACGCCTTGTTACCCAGACACGGTCATGAGCCAGAATGTGGTCCAGAAACTTCTTCAGGGCCAAGGCGCGTCCGGGCCGACCCACGAGGCGGCAATGAAGCCCGACCGACATCATTTTCGGCGCGCCGTCGCCTTCTTCGTAAAGCATGTCAAAACTGTCGCGCAGGTAGGCAAAAAACTGATCGCCGGAATTGAAACCCTGGGGCGTGGCGAAACGCATGTCGTTGGCGTCCAGCGTGTAGGGAACCACCAGGTGCGGACCGTTCGGACCGTCGACCCAGTACGGCAATTCATCGGCATAGGAGTCTGCGTCGTAGAGAAACCCGCCTTCTTCCATGACCAGATCACGCGTATGGGTGCTGTTGCGCCCGGTATACCAGCCAAGCGGGCGGGAACCGGTTGTTTCGGTATGAATGGCGATCGCCTCCTCAAGATGAGCGCGCTCGTCTTCCCTGGAAAAGTCCTTGTATTCGATCCAGCGCAGGCCATGTGAAGCAATTTCCCAGTCGGCTTCGACCATGGCTTCGACTGCTTGCGGATTTCGCTGCAGGGCCATGGCAACTCCGTAGACCGTCACGGGCATACCGCGTTCAGTGAACAACCGCCACAGCCGCCAGAAACCGGCACGGGAGCCGTATTCGTAGATCGACTCCATGTTCATGTGCCGTTGACCGGGCCATGAGGCCGCACCCACTACCTCTGAAAGAAAAGCTTCAGACCCCTCATCCCCGTGGAGAATGCAGTTCTCGCCACCTTCTTCATAATTGATGACAAACTGAACCGCGACACGGGCGTTTCCGGGCCATTGAGGATGAGGTGCGGCCCTGCCGTATCCCATCATGTCGCGCGGATAATTTTCGCTCAAAATCTTAGTCCCTGCTGAGCCGTGCTCATTTCTCTTAAACGCTTTGAGGCGGCAGAGTGATTGTATTGCAGTTCAGTAACATCGACACCGTCTATTTCACCGTTCAGGACGCGCCAGTTCCCGGCCACCATGACCGCGTCCGCCTTTGTCGCCCCGCACAGGATCAAGGCGGCCAGGGGATCGTCTGAACCGGAAAACCGGGGTTCGTCGAGCGTGAACAGCGCGAGGTCGGCCTGTTTGCCAACGGCAATCTCGCCAATGTCAGAGCGGCCCAGGCAGGCAGCCGAACCACGCGTCGCCCATTTCAGAGCCCGCCCATGATCCATGCGTTCCGCACCATAATGCAGTTTCTGCAACAACAGGGCCTGGCGAACTTCCTGGATCATGTTGGAGCCATCATTGGAGGCCGAACCGTCGACACCGAGGCCAACCGGGCATCCGGCGTCGTCAAGTTCTATCGCCCGGCAACTTCCCGAGGCGAGCAGCATGTTCGAGGACGGGCAATGGGCAATGCCGACACCGGCCGCAGCAAGGCGTTCAATTTCTCCGTCATTGAAGTGAATGCCGTGGGCGAGCCAGACGTCACTGTCCAGCCAGCCGACGTCGCCCAGGTAGTCCAGCGGACGCATGCCGAACTTTTCGATGCAGAAGTCCGTTTCATCTGCTGTTTCCGCCAGGTGAGTATGCAGGCGAACGCCGTGTTGCCGGGCGAGATCTGCCGTTTGGACCATGATCTCCCGGGTGACCGAAAACGGCGAACAGGGCGCCAGAGCGATCTGTATCAATCCGCCCTCTCCCGGTTCGTGGAAGCGATTGACGACGCGTTCGCTATCGGCCAGAATCCGGTCGGAGCCCTGAACCACGGATTGCGGCGGCAAGCCGCCCTGGTCTCTCCCCAGACTCATGGAACCGCGGGTCAACGTCACGCGGATGCCGATACGCCGGGCAGCATCAACCTGGCAGTCCATGGCGGCATCCAGGGCATCGGTGAACACATAGTGATGGTCGGCGGCGGTCGTGCAGCCTGACATCAACAATTCGGCGAGTGCCAGTTCCGATGACAACCGGATCATGTTTTCGTCGAGATGCGACCAGATCGGATAAAGATTCTCGAGCCAGGGAAACAGCGCCTTGTTCAGTGCCCCGCGATAGGCTCGTGTCAGGGTCTGATAGAAATGATGGTGAGTATTGATCAACCCGGGCAGGACCACATGTCGTCCGGCATCGAAAATCTCGCAATTCGAGACCGAAGCGGGCGTGGCCCCCGACGGGACCAGTTCCACGATCCGGCCATCCTGAACGACAATGCCTTCCTCGGCACCGTCGGCGAGTATCGCCAGTGGCTGTTTTATCCAGATCGGCCGTTGGTTGTCGGGTGCTGACATGGTCAGTGTGGTATCACTCGATCCGGGCGCCCTGGGCGATCCAGTCACCCAGTATCTTGCGTTCCTCGACCGTCATGGCGGTCTTGTTGGCAAGCGGCATGGTGTCGGTCAACACCGTCTGCGCCTCAATTCGTGTGGCATATTTCCGGAAATCCGCCGGGGTTGCGAAGATCACACCGCCTGGCGCTTCATCGAAGTCTTCGTCGGTCGGTTTTGCAGCATGACAGGACACGCACCTCTGGCGAACGATCAGGTTCACTTCGGAAAACGCAACGGATTCGGCATTCGGGTCTGCAGGAGGCCTGTAGGACGTCATGACCGCCATGGCGGCAACGAGGACAACGGCTGCCGGCAACGCAAGCTTTGCGCCGGTCGTCAGGTTGCCGGTATCGTGGGCATTGAAGAAATGCCTGACCAGGCCACCGAAGATGACCACGCCCAGGGCCACGAGCCAGCCATAGGCGTGACCATAGGTGATCGGATAGTGGTTGCTGATCATCATGAACAGAACGGGTAGGGTCAGATAATTGTTGTGCAGCGAGCGCTGTTTTGCCTGGTCACCGTATTTCGCGTCCGGCACCTCCCCTTTCAGCAAGGCGGCCACGACCTTCTTCTGGTTCGGAATAATCACAGCAAACACGTTCGCAGCCATGATCGTGCCGACAAAGACGCCGATGTGCAGGAACGCTGCACGGCCGGGATACACCTGCGTGTACCCAAAGGCGGCCAGGGCAATGAGAATGAAAACACATATTGCGAGCAGATCTGTCTTGCGCCCGATCGGTGAGCGACACAGCGTATCGTAGATCAGCCAGCCGGCCAGCAGGGACGCCACGGAAATACCGATGGCAGCACCCGGTGCCGATGCCGGTCCGTCAGCACGCACGAGAAAGGACTCAGCGCCCCAGTAGTACAGGACCACAAGAAGGAGGAAACCGGACAACCACGTCAGATAGGCCTCGTATTTGAACCAGTGCAGTTCTTCGGGCATGGTTTGGGGGGCAACCAGGTATTTTTCCACCTGATAGAAACCGCCGCCGTGAACCATCCAGCTCTCACCGGCCAGATTCGGGTTTGATTCTTTGAGCTTTCGAAGCGAGGCGTCCAACCAGATGAAGTAGAACGACGTGCCAATCCACATAATTCCGGTCATCACGTGCGCCCAACGCAACAGCAAGCTGACCCAATCCAAGAGGCTAGACATCATGATAGAACGGCTTTCTTTATGACCCTCCCACCGGTACTCCGGTGTGCCACTGATATATATCGCGTTCATGGGGCGCTTGACGATTATTAAATGAAACGCGAAGATCCATAACACTATTAAAAAAAATTTGAAGATCGAACATGTCAGATGTGTCGGATTGGGCCGTGTTTGCCAGAACTGCCGAACTGAACAGCCTGTCAGCGGCGGGACGGGAATTGAGGCTGTCGGCGGCGGTTGTGAGCAGCCGCATCGCAAAACTTGAAAAGAGGTTGGGCGTCCGGTTGCTGAACCGGACCACGCGGCGGGTCAATCTGACCGAGGAAGGGCAGATCTTCTATGAGCACTGCACACGGATTCTGAAGGAAATAGATCTGATCGAAACCACGATCGGCTCGCGCACGGAAGGCCCGCGCGGCGCCATTACCGTGACAGCCCCGACCGGGTTCGGCCGCCTTCATCTGGCCCCGTTCATGCCAGCCTTCGCTGCACGCTATCCCAAGGTCCAGGTCAGGCTTCATTTGACTGACCGGATTACGGACGTTATCCGCGACGGCACTGAAATCGCCATCAGGATTGCGGACCTTACAAACTTCAGTTTCATCGTCCGCAAGGTGGCGCCCAACAGACGGGTGATCGTGGGCACTCCTGAGTATCTGGAAAAGCACGGTGAACCAAAGACACCGGAAGACCTTCTACAGCACAACTGCCTGTTGTTGCGGTTCCCCGGATCCCAGCAGTTCCAGTGGACTCTCAACGGTCCCGGTGGGCCGGAGACGCTGTCGGTACGCGGCAATCTCGATTCCGACAACGGCGAGGTCCTCACTCAATGGTGCCGCCAGGGCGCAGGGCTGGCGCTCAAGTCCATATGGGAGGTGGGCGACGATATCCGGCACGGGCGGCTGCAAGTCGTGCTGCCTGACTGGGCACCACCGCCCCACGCCATATATGCACTTTACCCGCACAGCAGGCTTTTGCCGCCCCGGGTCCGTGCCTTTATCGACTTTCTGGCCGAAGTCTATGGACCCGAGCCCTACTGGGAGACAGGGGAAGCACCCAATATCGCCACTCCATAGCCCTGGACTTGCACAGAATCCGGCACCGATGGTTGCGAACCTGTCGCTTTCGAAACAGTCGCAACAAGCAAATTCGACGATTGCTATGCGCTTATGATCGGCGTAATGGCCGTGGCGGAGACGACACCATGGAAGTTGAACTTGTCCTGACGGCACTTGCAGAGGATCGCCCGGGCCTGGTGGAAACGCTTGCCGATGCCGTCGCCAGACACTCCGGCAACTGGATCGACAGCGACATGGCGCGGCTGGGCGGTGAATTTGCCGGTATATTGAAAGTATCGCTGCCAAGAGACCAGGTGGCTGCATTTCGCGCCGATCTTACCGCTCTTGGCGATCAGGGCATCAGTGTCACGGTGCGCAAAGATTCCGAACCGCAGGTTGCCGGGGGCCGCCGGGCTCATCTCGATATTGTCGGGCGCGATCACGCCGGCATCGTCCTTAAGGTGACCCACGTGCTGGCACGCCATGACGTCAATGTGGACCAGTTGCATACCTCCGTGTTTACCGGCAGCAAGTCTGGCGAACCGATGTTTTCAGCGCAGGTCGAAGTCATCCTGCCCCAGGGGTTGACCCTGGCGTCCCTGCGCGAAGAGCTGGAGGCCATCGCCGGTGATCTGATGGTGGAGGTAGAAGTGGAAGAACTCGGGGAAACGTGACGTCGACGGACCCGGAGTTGTTGTTCCAACCTGAATAAAGGTCTGTTTGGGTGCGCTGGGCCTGAGGTGCAGGCCAATCCTCGTTTGGGTCCGTATTCCTTTCAAATTCAGAGCGAAACGAGGATCAGGCTTGCGAACAGAAAAGCTGTTATCGCTATTCCCGCCAGCACTTCCGTGGATGAGATTGACTTTTCCTTCCAGTAATTATCGGGTCTCATTTTATCTCTCCCGTTTCAAGAGGCCTTCCCTGCGAAGGCGTTAATCAGGAGATATGAATTGTTCCGGCCAGGGGATGTGACCTGCGTCACAACTCTGGTTAACAATACGTAAATCGTCAGAATGGAGACCCCGCACGCCTGGTCACATGGGGACGGAGAGATCTTTCAGAGTGCGCCTTCATGGTGCAACAGCCATTCCTTGCGTTCGAGACCACCGGCATAACCTGTAAGCGAACCATTGGCGCCGATCAGCCGGTGGCACGGGATGACGATGGCAATCGGGTTGAGACCATTTGCAAGCCCGACCGCACGGCTTGCGGCGGGCTTTCCAAGTCTGTTTGCCAACGCGCCATAGGTCATCGTTCGTCCATGAGGGATTTGACGCAGGATGCTCCAGACACTTTCCTGAAACTCCGTACCGCCTGAATTCACGACCAGTTCATCAATCGCTGTCAGCTCGCCGTCCCAATACGCTGTTATTGCCTCGGAGACTTTGGTTGGGACGGGGCCGTCGGACATCGTCTTCGTCGGGTGTCGCCTTTTCAGAAGCCGGAGCATGCGGCTTTCATAGTCGGCGTAATCCAGACCGCAGATCCCCTTACCGTCAGTGACGACCAGCAACGGACCCAACGGCGACTCAAGCCGGCCCTGTTGGAAGGAACTGTGCACAGCATCTCTCCTTGACGAACAAACATACCGGCCTGAGGATTGCACAGGCTTTCGAAGGATTACACCCGATACCTGTGCCGACGCCCTGGCCTGTCGTGCACAATCACTAGGTGGGAAAGTCCCTTGGCCGTGCCAATCGCTTGCGATACGTTCGCATGGTGCCCAATTCAATAAAAGTACTTGGAGGAATCAAATAAAAATTGGAAATCCGCACTCGGCCTTGCCGCCATAGGGCTGGCAGCCGCTGTTACAACGCCGGCGGCGGTGGCAGCACCTGACATCCCTTGCTCCACGGCAAAACTGATCGTGCCCTGGAAAGCGGGCGGCGGTACCCACATCATCTTTTCCATCTTCGAGGAAGCCATCAACAAGATGGATGTCTCGCCGAAAATCCAGGTGGTGACGATCGGCGGCCAGGGCGGCAACAAGGGCGCCAAGGAAGCCAAGAAATCCAAGGCTGACGGCTGCACGCTGTTTGCGATCCACCAGAGCGCCATAGTGAGCTATCTGGCCGGCAGGGTCGACTTCACGTGGGATGCCTTCGACATGGTAGCCCAAGTGACGTCGACACCAGAAATCATCGGCGCATCGGGCAAGGCGCCGTGGAAGGATTTCAACGAGATGATCGCCGAAGCCAAAGCCAAACCCGGGACGATCCCGCTTGGTGCAACGCTCGGCTCCACCAGCCAGTTCATGTGGCTGCTGATCGAAGAACTGAACCCGGGTGCAAAATTCAAGTATATCCCGTTCGATGGCACCAAGGAACGCGTGACCGCCCTTCTGGCAGACACGATCAAGCTGGGCACGGTCAACATACCAACCGCCCGGAAGAACGTCGCCCAGGGAACCCTCAAGGCATACGCATTTGCCGGTGACGAGCGCTCGCCGTTCTTCCCCGACATGCCGACGCTGAAGGAACTTGGCACCGACATGACCTATTCGCTCGACCGCGGCGTTGTGGCTCCCAAGGGTACGCCTAAGGACGTGATCGAACACTGGTCGCAGATCTTCAAGAAAGCGGCTGAAAGCCCTGACCTTCTGGGCAAGCTGAAAGAAAAGGGCACACCGGTCAAATGGGTCGGCCCTGAAGGCTATGCGACATGGTTCAAGGAAACCTACGACGCGCACGAAAAGGTCGCGATCAAGATCGGCATGTTCAAGAAGTAGACCGATAGACAACCTGCGGGTCCGGTGTGCTGCGGTGGACCGGACCCGCACCCTTCAATCAAATCTCCCGATAACCTGGCGGTAACGGCTCCATGGGCGCACTCAACAGAGATACGATCATCTCGATCGCCCTTATGGTTTTCTGCGGCTTCCTGATCTGGGCGGGACAGCATATCCGCGATCCGCAGTTCGGCGAACTGCCTCCTGCGGCCTGGCCCCAGGGCGTGTCCTATGTTCTGACGGCATTCGTGCTGATCTATTTCCTTCAGTCGATCATGGTCAAGACACCGCAAGCCGATGGTGGTGAAGACATCGGCGGCGAATCTCGCGCTGAAGGCATGAAGGGGTGGTTGCAGCATTACCGCAATCCGATTGCCTGTTTTACGCTCTACTTTCTCTTCCTCAACGCCCTGCCCTACCTGGGTACGCTGATCGGCGGCACCCTGCTGGTCTTCCTGCTCCTGAGCGTCCTTGGCGGCATCTCTTCGAAGAAAATTGTCCTGCACGCGTTCGTCGCCGTCATTTCGGTCGGTGCCATGTGGTCCCTGTTCACCTTCGGCCTGCGCGTCCTGCTGCCGAGAGGCGAGATCCTGCCGGGCATCTGATGATCCAACCTTCACATATTGCACATCCGCGGCATTACGAGCCTCAGCGCCCATGATCATCGAAAACACCATTGTCGCGATCCAGGAACTGGCAACCCTGAAGACACTGTTCCTGATGACTATCGGCGCCACTGCCGGCCTGATCGCCGGTGCCATTCCGGGTTTTACGATTGCCATGGCGGTTGTCCTGACCTTGCCGTTTACGTTCGGCATGGAGCCTGCCCAGGGCATCGCCACCATGATCGGCGTGTTTGTCGGCGGCCTGTCGGGTGGCTTGATGTCGGGGATACTGATCGGCATCCCCGGCACACCGTCGTCTGTGGCCACGACCTTCGACGGCTTCCCGATGGCACGAAACGGAGATCCCGGCTACGCGCTGGGGCTTGGGGTATGGTCGTCGTTTTTCGGCGGCGTCATATCATCGCTCCTGCTGATTGCCGTGGCGCCTCAACTTGCGCGCGTTGGCCTGGAGTTTCAGCCGTGGGACTACTTTGCGCTGATCTTCTTTGCCCTTACCGTTACCGCAAGCCTTGCCGGCGAGAACATGATCAAGGGCCTGATTTCGGGCGCCCTGGGGCTGATTGTCGCCAGCGTCGGCGAGGACGACATCAACGGCGTCAAACGGTTCGATTTCGGATTCGACTATCTGGGCGAAGGATTCGCTTTCCTACCTGTACTGATCGGACTGTTTGCCTTCTCGCAATTGATGGCCGATGTCCGCGACCGCAAGAATGCCCGCAAGGCACTGAGCGATATGCAGGCCGTGAACATCCGCATAGAGCATGGCCGCGCCGTCAAGACCATTTTCAAGAGCTGGGTCAACCTGGTCAGGTCGGCCCTGATCGGTGTGTTCACCGGGGTATTGCCGGCGGCCGGATCATCGATCTCGAACATCCTGGCCTACGACCAGGCCCGCAAGGCCTCGCCGACACCGGAAAAATTCGGCAGCGGACATCCTGACGGCATCATTGCGCCGGAGTCTGCAAACAATGCCACCGCCGGTGGTGCCTTGATCACCATGATGGCACTTGGTATTCCGGGCGATGTCATCACGGCCGTGATGCTTGGCGCGTTGCTGATCCACGATGTCATCCCCAGTCCCAGTTTCATTGCCGAGCAGCCGAAGATCGCCTACGCCATCTTCATTGCCTTCTTCTTTGCCAACTTCCTGGTCCTTGGCCTGCAGACCGGGGCGCTCAGGGCTTTTGTCCTGATCACCAAGGTGCGCATGTACGTGCTGGCCTCGATCATCCTGGTTTACTGCGGCATCGGCGTCTTCTCGCTCAATAACATCGAGAACGACATGTGGACGCTCGCCGTCTTCGGCGTCATCGGCTACGGCATGCGCAATCTGGGCTTTCCTCTGGCGCCGATGATCCTGGGCGTGGTGCTTGGACCGATTGCCGAACGCTGGCTTTCCCGGTCCCTGGCACTGTCAACCGATGTCACGGAATTCTTCACCCATCCCTGGTCGCTGTTCTTCATTACGTTGAGTCTGTTTTCGATCGGCTTCAGCTTCTACCAGCGCGACCGAGGCACGAAACCCTGGACACTGGCCTACCCCCCTGCCTTGATGCTCGCGCTGACACCGCCGCTGTTTCTGATGGGCGGCATCGTGCGCCCGATCCTGGCCGTAGTGTTGATCGCCGGTGCGGGATACCTGAGCGTGCAGGCGTCAAAAAGGTGGGGCACAGTCGGCCAGGCTTGATTGTCCGACTGGGTCAACCTTGATCACGCCGTTGGCGAGACCGCGCCTCAGAAAAACTGCTAAGCGCTTTAGTTCGATTTCCTGGCGACCCATTCTCGAGCGAGTTTCTCGGCTTCGGCTATCTGGTCCGACGTAAGGTCCTTGGCAAAGGCATCAGTGTTTTTCACCGCCAAAGCGTACCCTTTCGAGGCTGACAGGGTCCACCACATGCGGGCACGAACAAAATCCTGAGGTACGCCCCGACCTTTGCTGAACAGGAGGCTGAGCTTGTATTGTGAACGCGCATCTCCCTGGTCAGCCGCCTTGAGGAACCACTCGGCTGCCGCCACATGGTTTCGTGGCACGCCTTTGCCGGCTGAATAAAGCTGAGCGAGATAGAACTGTGCTTTTGCATCCCCCTGATCGGCTGCTTTCCGGTACCAATACACTGCGGCTGCGTGGTTCTTGGGCACGCCCTTGCCCCAGTGGTACATGAAACCGAGGTCAATTTGGGCTCTGGCGATACCCTGATTGGCGGCCTTTCGGTACCAGACAACAGCCTCTTCATCGTTTTGCCCTACGCCTTTGCCCCATCGGTACATGAACCCAAGATTGTATTGCGCCCCGGCGATGCCCTGCTCGGCGGCCTTACGAAACCACCTGGCGGCCTCCAAATTGTCCCGCGAAACGCCTCTGCCCCAACGGTACATAACACCGAGGCTGAACTGAGCCTTGGCAACCCCCTGAATGGCTGCTTTGCGATACCAGGTGACGGCCTTTGCCGGATCCAGCGGGACGCCGTGGCCCTTGGAATAGAGGGTACCAATAACGTGCTGAGCGTGGGGGTTGCCGTGATCTGCTGACCTGCGATACCACTTCACAGCTTCTGCATTGCTTTGCGGCTTGCCGCGGCCACTCAGGTACATGAAACCCAGATTGTTATAGGCGTCATTGTCCCCTTGCTGCGCCGACAATCGAAACCACTTCAAGGCCTCCGCATAGTCTTGGGTCACGCCTTCGCCGTCGAAATACATGCGGCCAAGTTTGTTTTGTGCCGCGGCATGCCCCTGATCGCTGGCCTTTCGGTACCATTGCACAGCGATTGCCTGGTCCGGGGGGACGCCAAGCCCTTTTCTGTAAACTGAGCCAAGGTTGTGCTGGGCATAGGCATCGCCCTGCTTTGAAGCCCTGCGGAACCACTTGATCGCCTCGGCATAGTCCTTGGCCACGCCCCTTCCGTTCAAGTACATGAAACCGAGATTGTTTTCAGCTAACGCGAGCCCTTGTTCGGCGGCCTTCCTGTACCAGATCACCGCCACGGAATCGTCTTTCGGCACGCCTCTGCCTTCTTCGTACATGAAGGCGAGATTGTTCTGGGCGATATGCAGACCCTGTTCTACAGCCTTGCGATACCACATGATCGCCACGGCGTAGTTCTGAGGCACGCCCTGGCCTTCCGCGTACATGTACCCGAGATTCGATTGGGCGAGAGCGTGTCCTTGCTCAGCCAGCGGTCTCAACTCCCGGAGTGCGACCTCGTATTCGCCCCGCTGGAGAGCTGCGAAACCTTCATCAAACCCGGCCCAGGCCGACGTCCTGACGACAATGCAAAGACCAACGAGAACAGTGGTCAGCATGCGTCGCACGGCATTGCATCCGAAAGGCGTAGTCATTGATGGCTCACGAACGGACCTGGCAACACGACCCTGTTGCCTTCGCTGCTGAGCGTAACGCCATGGCACTTCCCCGTCCAGGCTTGCAACTCAGCATCCGAGATCGGGGTACTGGACCGATTCACTTTAAGAGTAAACCGATCCACCAGCCAATTACCAATACCGTTGGATCGGTTTGCCAAAAGGGTGTTTGTGGCAGGCGACTCTGCCAAATTCCCGTATTTCAGCCGTTGGCCACTTCGCCTTTGAACGACCGCTGCCAGAAATGAGACGCTTGTTCCTCAGCAACAATCCATTGGCCGGAGTCCCATGGCTGAAAGAAACCGATAAGGGGTTCCCGGTTGACATAACTGAGCCGGGCCAGCACACCGAAACTCAGGACAACCAGTATCGAGCCGGCGAAAAAGCCCAGAGAGTTTATGGCAAACGCGACGAACCAGAGCCAGGCATAAACGACGGTCAATGTGACGGCGATCGTCACAACGCCGCTGGCAATGGCCAGTGCCTGCAAGATATTCCTGTCTGTGCGGCTTCTGCGATCGAATGTCAGTTGTAGCTTCATGGTCTCGTCCGATTCTGTTGGTCCAAACCTTAGGACATTGGGGAGGCGACCTAAACAGAAAACGCCCCCACCGAAAACGATGGAGGCGTCGCTTTTTCGTCTGCGGGCGACCTTTTCAGGCCGCCGTGATCTTACGTATTATTTGCCTTCGGCCTGCACGCCCTTGACGTACCAGTCCATGCCGAGCAAATCCTTGTCGGACATTGTGGCGCCGGTGGCCACACGCTCCTTGCCGTCCACGTCCATCAACGGACCGGCAAACGGATGCAACGTTCCGCCGACGATTTCAGCCTGCTTGGCCATGGTCAGCGTCTTGACAGCTTCGGGAACTTCGGGACCGAAACCCGCCAGCTCCATCATGCCATCGCCGATGCCGCCCCACGTGGAGCCGGATTTCCAGGTCCCGTCCATGACAGCCTGCACACGGGAAATGTAGTACTTGCCCCAGATGTGCGTGGCGGCGGTCAGGTGGGCCTTGGGACCGAATTTCGACATGTCGGAATGGTAGCCAACGGCGTGAACGCCACGGTCTTCTGCGGCCTGCACGATTGCCGTGGAGTCCGTGTGCTGGGTCACAATGTCTGCACCCTGCGAGATCAGGGCTTCGGCGGCTTCACGTTCTTTCGGCGGATCGTACCAGCTCTGGGTATAAACCACCTTGACCTGGGCGTTCGGGTTGACCGACTGCATGCCCAGAGTGAACGCATTGATGCCCCGGATAACTTCCGGAATCGGAATGGCACCGACATAGCCGACAACACCGGACTTGGACACTTTGCCTGCAACGATGCCTGTCAGATAGCGTCCTTCGTAAAAACGCGGCAGGTAGATCGCCACGTTCTTGGCCATCTTGTACCCCGTGGCGTGTTCGAAAACCACGTTCGGGAAAAGCTTGGCGACCTTGATCGTCGGGTTCATGTAACCGAACGACGTGGTGAAGATCACCTTGTGACCGCTGGCAGCCAGTTCGCGGATCACGCGTTCCGCGTCACCACCCTTTTCCTGGACGTTTTCGACAAATGTCGTCTCGATCTTTTCGCCGAAATGCTTTTCCAGTTCCTTGCGGCCAAGATCGTGCTGGTAGGTGTAGCCGGCGTCACCGACGGGAGACACATAGACAAACCCGATCTTCATCTTGTCGGCGGCGCTGGTAGCACCGATCGCCATTGCCGATACGACCGCACCGGCAGCGGCCACACGCGCGATACGTGTCAGAGCCTTGGTTAAATTCACTTTCATCATTCATCCTTCCCTGTTGAATGTACTTAACTACTACTCGAATTCCGAAGCTGACGCTGTGAAATTTTGCGTCACGCCACGGGATGGAACGGTCTGCCGAGACAGGCCGGGGCGTTGAGCCTGATTCTCGTCGCGTCTCGCGAGATAAGGCTCAAAACGATAATGGTTGCTAGATAGGGCACCATCGCCAGCAGGTGCGACGACACATCGATACCCAAGGCCTGGACGTGGAGTCCGGCGATGGTCAACCCACCAAAGATATAGGCGCCGATCAGAACCCTGCCGGGCCGCCAGGTTGCGAAGACCACCAGGGCCAGCGCGATCCAGCCGCGTCCGGCCGCCATATTCTCCGACCATTGCGGCGTATAGACAAGCGACAGATAAGCGCCTGCCAGACCGGCCATGGCGCCACCGAACATGACAGTCATATAGCGGATCTTGATGACCGAGTATCCCAGGGCGTGGGCTGCATCATGAGATTCACCAACCGCGCGCAGAATGAGGCCAGCCCTGCTCTTGTAAAGAAACCAGGCAATGACACCAAACATCACAACCGACAGGTAGATCAGAATGTCATGATTGAACAGCAGCCTCCCCAATATCGGTATATCGCTGAGGATTGGTATGGAAATGTTCTGCAGGCCCTCGATCGGGGTGCCGATGTAGTCAAGGCCGACAAAGGCACTGAGACCGACGCCGAAAATGGTGATGGCAAGACCGGTCGCCACCTGGTTTGTCATCAGGGTCAGCGTCAGAAAACCGAATATCAGTGACATCAGAATGCCGGCGATCATGGCGGCAAGAACCCCAATGAAGATGGAGCCCGTCAGCACCATGAAGATAAAACCTGTGACGGCGCCCACCAGCATCATGCCTTCGATCCCGAGGTTCAGGACGCCTGACTTTTCCACAACAAGCTCGCCAAGGGCCGCGAACACCAGCGGTGTTCCGGCGCGTATGGTGGCCAAGATGATTACAACGACCGAATCCAAACCGTCCATCAGCTTGCCGTCCTTTCGGTGTTTGAGATTAATCTGATCCGATAACGGATGAGCACATCCGAACCGAGCACATAGAACAACAACAGACCCTGGAACACGCCAGTGACGGCGAGGGGCAATTTCATATGTATCTGCAGGGCTTCGCCGCCCAGATACATCAATGACATGAGCAGACTGGCAAACAGGATACCAAGCGGATGCAAGCGGCCGAGGAAGGCCACGATGATCGCGGCAAAGCCGTAGCCTGGCGAAATCACGGACTGCAACTGGCCCATTGTGCCGGAGACCTCGACCAGTCCGGCGACCCCGGCCAGTCCACCACTGATGAGGAAGCTCAACAAGACCACGCGCTTCTGGCTGAAGCCCGCGTAGGCTGCGGCCGCAGGCGCCTGACCGACAACGGAGACCTTGTAGCCCGAGAACATCCTGGACATGAACACCCACACGGCCACCAGAGCGATCAGGGCCAGGATGACACCGGCGTGCAGCCTTGTGCCTTCGAGCAGAACCGGCATAAGCGCGTCATCGCCAAAGAGGCGGGACTCGGGAAAGTTGTAACCATCCGGGTCGCGCAAGGGCCCGTGAACCATGAAACCCAGGAGTTGGAGGGCGACGTAGGTCAGCATGAGGCTTGTCAGAATCTCATTGGCATTAAACTGGTTGCGGAGAAAAGCCGGGATTGCGCCCCAGGCCATGCCGCCAAGCCCGCCCGCAATGACCATCAGCGGCAGAAGCCAGGGCCCTTCGCTGCCGTAAAATGCCAGGGCCACGGCGCCGCCACACAGACCGCCAACAGTAATCTGGCCTTCAGCGCCGATGTTCCAGACGTTCCCCCGGAAGCCTACCGACAATCCAATGGCACAAAGCAACAGAGGCGTTGCCTTGATGGCCCATTCGGCGATGCCATAGACGCTTGTCAGCGGCCTGACAAAAAACGTGTAGAGCACGAGCATCGGGTCGCGTCCAAGGGCTGTGAACAATATGACGCCGGTGATCACCGTCA